>NZ_CAKVVF010000021.1:0-8459 GCF_934833455.1 Oscillibacter sp. KLE 1728 | reverse complement strand
GCGATCAGCTGGTCACCCTCCTCCATCCGCAGGGCACGGATGCCGTTGTTCCGCAGATTCTTCAGAGTATTGGCCGGCAGGCGCTTCACCGTGCCGTTCCGGGTAACCATGAAGAGGAAGCGGCCGTCGTCCTCAATGGACCGGGTATGGATCATGGCTTGGATCCGCTCGCCCTGCTCCACCTGAAGGATGTTGACGATGTTGGTCCCCTTGGCAGCCTTGCCGGACTCGGGGATTTGATACCCCTTCTTCCGGTAGACCTTGCCGGTGTCGGTGAAGAAGAGGATATAGTCGTGGGTGGAGGCAGTAAACACATCCACCACGTAGTCCTCCTCCCGGGTGGTGATGCCCTTCTTGCCCATGCCGCCCTTGGACTGGGCGGTGTACTCGCTGGCAGGTGTCCGCTTGATGTAGCCCGCCTGGGTCAGGGTGAAGACACACTGCTCCTCCTCGATCAGGTCCTCGATGTCGATCTCATCCTCCACATCCTGGATCTCCGTGACCCGGTCATCGCCGAATTTGTCGGAGATGGCCTGGAGCTCCTCCTTCAGCACCTTGCGCAGCAGCTCGTCGGAGGAGAGCAGCTGGTTGAAGTAGGCGATCTTTTCCTCCAGCTCCTTGTACTCCGCCTCCAGCTTCTCCCGGTCCAGGCCCTGAAGGGCTTTCAGCCGCATATCCAGAATGGCCTGGGCCTGGATATCGTCCAGACCGAAGCGGGACATCAGGTTCTCCTTGGCGTTGTCGTAGCTGCTGCGGATGATTTTGATAACCTCGTCGATGTTGTCCTGAGCCACCAGCAGACCCTCCAGCAGGTGGGCCCGCTCCTGGGCCTTGCGCAGGTCGTACTTGGTTCGGCGGATAATGACCTCCTCCTGGAAGGCCAGATACTCGTCAATGATGTGGCGCAGGGAGAGGATCTTGGGCTGAGACTGGTTATTCACCAGGGCCAGCATGTTGATGGCAAAGCTGGTCTGCAGCTGGGTCTGGGCGAACAGGCGGTTCAGCACCACCTGGGGATTGGCGTCCCGCTTCAGCTCGATGACGATGCGCATTCCGTCCCGGTCGGACTCGTCCCGGATGTCGGAGATGCCGTCCAGACGCTTGTCTTCCACCTGGTCGGCCATGCTCTTGATGAGCATACGCTTGTTGACCTGGTAGGGGATCTCGGTGATGACAATGCGCGTGCGGTCCTTGCCGAACTCCTCAAACTCATGCCGGGCCCGGATCACCACCCGGCCCCGGCCGGTGGCATAGGCCTGCCGGATGCCGCTGCGACCCATGATGATGCCCCGGGTGGGGAAGTCCGGCCCCTTGACGTACTGCATCAGATCACTGAGCTGAGCCTCCGGATTGTCCAGCACGCAGATGCAGGCGCCGATCACCTCCCGCAGGTTGTGGGGCGGGATATTGGTGGCCATGCCCACCGCGATGCCGCTGGAGCCGTTCACCAGCAGATTGGGAAACCGGGAGGGCAGGACACGGGGCTCCTTGCGGGTCTCGTCGAAGTTGGGGTCCCAGTCCACAGTGTCCTTTTCAATATCCCGCAGCATCTCGTCGGAGAGCCGGGACATCCGGGCCTCCGTGTACCGGTAGGCCGCCGGGGGATCGCCATCCACGGACCCGCAGTTGCCGTGGCCGTCCACCAGGGGATAGCGCATGGAGAAATCCTGAGCCAGGCGGACCAGAGCGTCATAGACGCTGGCGTCGCCGTGGGGATGGTACCGGCCCAGCACGTCGCCCACGCAGGTGGCGGACTTTTTGAAGGGTTTGTCCACCGTGAGGCCATCCTCGTACATGGCGTAGAGGATCCGGCGATGGACGGGCTTCAGGCCATCCCGCACGTCAGGGAGAGCCCGGCCCACGATGACGCTCATGGCGTACTCAATGTAGGATTTCTCCATCTCGGGGACCAGCGGTGACTCCACGATCTTCTGTTCGGGGTACCGGATCTCCTCAGGATCGTATTGGGGCTTTTTGCTCATGTATCGTATCTCCTTTTTGTAGGGGCCGGCGCCCTCGCCGGCCCGCAAAGGCATATCTGATCGGACGGGCGGCCGAGGGCAGCCGCCCTACGGATCAATAGTCAAGATTGACCGCGTATTGGGCGTTGCGCTCGATAAATTCCTTCCGGGGCTCCACCTTCTCGCCCATCAGGATGGTAAAGGTCTCGTCCGCGGCCACGGCGTCATCCAGCGTGATACGCCGGAGCGTCCGGGTGGTGGGGTCCATGGTGGTCTCCCACAGCTCATGGGGGTTCATCTCACCCAGGCCCTTGAACCGGGAGATGTCGATCTTGGCGTTGGGGTTGTCGCCCCGCATCTCGGCGGCGATCTTCTCCCGCTGGATGTCGTCAAAGGCCACTCGGGTGGTCTTGCCACGGGTCAGCTTATACAGGGGCGGAACAGCGGAGTAGACATAGCCCTCCTCGATCAGGGGCCGCATGAAGCGGAAGAAGAAGGTCAGCAGCAGAGTACGGATATGGGCGCCGTCCACATCGGCATCGGCCATGATGATGACCTTGTGATACCGGAGCCTGTTCAGATCGAACTCATCCCCGATGCCCGCGCCCAGGGCCGTGATGACGGGCTGGAGCTTGTCGTTGCCGTAGACCTTGTCTGCCCGGGCCTTCTCCACGTTCAGCATCTTGCCCCACAGGGGGAGAATGGCCTGGAACCGGGAATCCCGCCCCTGGGTGGCGGAGCCGCCTGCGGAGTCTCCCTCGACGATATAGAGCTCCGTCAGCTCCGGATTGTTCTCATTGCAGTCCCGCAGCTTATCCGGCATGGCGGCGCCGCCGAGAGCCGTCTTGCGGCGGATGGATTCCCGGGCCTTTTTGGCGGCCTCTCTCGCCCGATTGGCAGTGAGAGCCTTATCCAGGATCATCCGGCCCACCTGGGGGTTCTCCTCCAGGAAGATCTCCAGCTTTTCGGAGACGATGTTATTCACCAGGGTCCGGATCTCACTGTTGCCCAACTTCGACTTGGTCTGGCCCTCAAACTGGGCCTCTGTCAGCTTGACGGAAATGACGCAGGTGAGGCCCTCCCGGCAGTCCTCGCCGGAGACCTTCTCGTCATCCTTCAGCAGCTTGATCTTCCGGCCGTAGGCGTTCAGCACATTGGTGAGAGCCCGCTTGAAGCCCTCCTCGTGCATGCCGCCCTCCGGCGTGTGGACGTTGTTGGCGAAGGAGAGGATCGTCTCGTTATAGCCGTCGTTATACTGCATGGCCACTTCCGCCACGGAGTCCTCTCGGGCTCCGGACATGTAAATCACGTCGTTGTGAAGCACATCCTTGCTCTTGTTCAGCCAGGTAACAAACTCCCGGATGCCGCCCTCGAAGCACATGTTGTCCTCCTGCTCCCGTCCGGGGCGGGCGTCCACAGTGCGGATGCACAGGCCAGCGTTCAGGAACGCCTCCTCCCGCATCCGGGTGTGGAGGGTATCGTAATTGTACTCCGTGTCCTCGAACATCTCCGGGTCCGGCTTGAAGGTGACAGTGGTGCCGGTGTGGTCTGTATCTCCCACAATGGTCATGGGCTGGGTCACATTGCCCCTGGAGAACTTCATCTCATAGATATGTCCGTCCCGGTGGACCTGGACCGTCAGCCATTCGGAAAGGGCGTTCACCACACTGGCGCCCACGCCGTGGAGACCGCCGGAGACCTTGTAGCCCCCACCGCCGAACTTGCCGCCGGCGTGGAGGACGGTGTACACTACCTCCAGGGCGGGCTTGCCGGTCTGGGCCTGGATGTCCACGGGGATGCCACGGCCATTGTCCACCACGGTGATGGTGTCCCCCTCGTTGATTCGCACCAGGATGTCGGTGCAGTAGCCGGCCAGTGCCTCGTCGATGGCGTTGTCCACGATCTCATAGACCAGATGGTGCAGGCCGGAGGTGGACGTGGAGCCGATATACATGCCGGGCCGCTTCCGGACGGCTTCCAGGCCTTCCAGCACCTGAATTTCCGATGCGTCGTACTCGTTGGCCGTGTCCACCGCAGTGGAGTTCAACAGTTCATTTTCTGCCATGCAGGTTCTCCTTTCAGGATATTCATATCCGTTCCAAGGCAAGAAGAGCCGGGCCGGAGCCGCCTCCGGCCCGTTTCTCCTTGCCCTGAACCATGTAAGTTGGAATCAAATGCGTAATTTCTTTAAAATGGGATATATCAGCAGAGCCAGGAGGGCGGCGAACAGCGCCACCCAGGCAAAATACAGCAGCAGAAGGAACACGCTGTACACCAGAAGCAGAGGGCTGGACCAGCCGTCTCCGGAAAATACGGACAGGAACAGGTATTTTACCGCCAGAATCCCAAGCTCCAAAGCCAGCAGCGCCGCGGCACACAGGATCAGCGGCAGCCATCTCCGGCGCCCGCTGTAATTTTGCAGCAGGATCAGCTGCACCGTGAACACTGCCGCCAGAAAAAGCACCAGAGCTCCTGTCTCCAGGGATGTGAACGAGGATAAAAAGTGGGGAAGGTTTACCAGTGTCGTATATGCCGCCATGGGATCCTCCTCCTGACTCATTCCAGGTTTCCGCTCTCCGCCCGCTTCTGGAGGGTGGTGGAATTCAGCTGGCTGAGGTACACGATCTGCCGGTGATAGGGGTGGTCACACACCACGAAGGACTTGGGGATCTCGCCGGACACATCCAGCACCACGCCCTCTTTCTCCGCGGCCGCCAGATACTCCCGGGTCCGCTTGCCGTAACTGCATTTGTCCAGGTCAAAGATGCCGATGACCCGGCGGTCGGGAAGGATTTCGTTTTGGCCGATATGCAGGTACATCGTTCATGCCCCCTCTGGAACCTGGAGTAAATCGTAAAACCACAGGCGCTGCCGGACTATCTTTTGGAACGTTCCTTCATAATTTTCATAAATGACCACGGACAATTTTTCCTCTGGATCTCCGCTGTAAACGGCGACTGTCTTTCGAAAGTCCCCGGTACTCAGCTTTTCTGTAATGATCCTGATGCCCTCTTCCCGGTCGAAAATATCATAGTACAAAGTGCCGATTTCGCCGAACTGCGCGATGGTGCCGACCTCGGAAAACTGATACTGCCCTTCCTCCAGAAATTCTGACAAAATCTTCTGGACATCCGCGTGTTCCGCCGGAACCAAGCCGTTAATTGTGACTTTATCCCCTTCGTCGATGGCTGCCTGAACAGAAGAACTCGCCTCCAGAGCGGAGAGAATCTTCCGGTCCGTATCCGTAATGGCCAGCTCCGGGATCTCGGACAGCGCATTTTCCTCACTGATGACTTCCTCCACCATGGTGTAATTGGCCGCCCGCATCTCGTGCAAGATCAGTACGCCGAAGCCGACAGCCAGCGCCGCGCCGGAGCACAGCGCCATTCCCCGGCATATCCACTTTTTCCAGCGGAGATCCCCTGTGGTCCGCAACTGGGAAAGGCTCCATCCAAAGAGGAGTGCACATCCATAAGCTGCCCAGAACCCCAGCAGGAAGGACAGCGAAAGGGAGGACTGTGCCAGCAGACAGAGAGCCAGTCCCAATGCGCCCGCCAGCACCGGAAGAGACAGCAGCCAGCAGTTTTTCCGGCAGAGCAGCCCCACCAGCAGCTCCCACAGAAATCCAATGAGCGGGACGCCAAAGACAATGAGGGGCAGCGCATGATACCAAATCCAGTCCATTCTGCCTTTCCCTGCTTTCACTCTGTTTTCTGCTGTCAAAAAGAGAAAATCCACTTCCCGCAGATACGATGTACTGCAGGGCTCCTGCGCTCACGCTTGGTTGCGGTGTTCTTCACCCGATGGCGCCCTGTTTCACATGGAACACCTTCCCACCCAGAAGGACCGGCAGCCGATCATCTTCGCAGCAGGTAATGAACACCTGTCCCCCCGCGATGCGGTTGAGAACGAACTCCTGCCGGCGGGGATCCAGCTCACTGAGAACGTCATCCAGCAGCAGCACCGGGTATTCGCCGGTGGCGTTCTGGTAGATTTCCCGCTCCGCCAGCTTCAGCGCCAGAGCCGCGGTGCGGGTCTGACCCTGGGAAGAGTAGGATTTGGCCTCCCGGCCGTCGATGGTGATGACCAGATCGTCCTTGTGGGGGCCGGAGAGGCACATCCGGGAGGCCCGCTCCGCCCCCTGGTGGGATTCCATGTGGGCCCGGAGCTGCTCCGTGAGAACCTCCACCTCCGCCGCCGGGTCCGTGACGGAGGAAACAGTCTGATAGGTGATCTCCAGGCGCTCCCTTCCGCCGGAGCACTCCCGATGGTGGCGGGCGGCATAGCGCTTCAGCGCCTCCGCGAACTGCCGGCGGTAGTGGACCAGCACTGCGCCGAAACGAACCATCCGTTCGTTAAAGTCCGGCAGCAGCTCCAGGAGATCCGGCCGCTCCTCACTGTCCCGCAGAATGCGGGTCTTGTGGTCATAGAGCCGGTGGTACTCCGCCAGAGCGGCCGCGTATCTCGGCCGCAACTGGCAGAGTGCGGTGTCCATGAAGCGCCGCCGGGCGGCGGCCCCCTCCCGGATCAGATACAGGTCGTCCGGGCAGAAGAATACAGTGTGGTATACCTGACTCAGGGCGGCGCTGTTTTTGGCAGGCACCTGATTCACCCACATCTTCCGCCGCCGGTCCCGGTACAGCTCCACCCGGGTGCGGAACTCCCGGTCTCGGGCGGAGATCCCGGCTTCCAGCACAGCGGCGGGCGCATCGAAGGCAATCATCTCCCGGTCCGTCCTGGCCCGGGGGGATTTCCCGCAGGAGAGGTAGACGATAGCCTCCAGCAGATTGGTCTTGCCCTGGGCGTTCTCCCCGAAGATCACATTGCAGTCCGGGTCAAAGGATACCCGCTGGCCGGAGTAGTTGCGGAAATGCTGCAGCTCCAGCTCAAGAATCCGCATAGGCCACCGTATAATGGGCGCCCTGGAAGGCCACATCGTCTCCGGGGCGGATCTTTTTGCCCCGCATGGTGCAGATCTCGCCGTTGACGGTGACCTCGCCGCCCTGGATCCGCTCCTTTGCCTCGCCGCCGGAGGACACCAGATTGGCGAATTTCAGCAGGTCCTGGAGCTTGATGAACTCCGTGTGAATCGTGATCGTCTCCATCTGCTCACTCCGCGCTCTTCAGCCGCACCGGCAGGACCATATAGAGGAAGTTTTCCTCCCCCTCCGTGGGGACGATGATGGCGGGGGAGACGCCGGTATTCAGCTCGATCTTCACCGTGTCCGCCGGCGCGTACCGGAGAGCCTCCATCAGATAGCGGTTGTTGAACCCGATCTCCAGCCCGCCGCCGTCACCGGACAAGCGGCAGATATCCTTGGCCTCGCCGTTTCCGGTCTTGGCGGAGAGCAGCACCTTGTCGTGGTCAAACAGGCACCGGACCGGACTCTTCTGCTTTTCGGAGATCACCACACTGACGCGGTCAATGCTCTCAATCAGGGCCTTGGTATCTGCGATGACGGAGATGGGATTCTTCCGTGGGATGGCATTCTTATAATCCAGGAACTCTCCCTCCAACCGGCGGCAGATCAACTCCGTGTCTCCTACCTCAAATAGAATATGACTTTTGCCCAGGGTCACGGCAGCCAGATCCTCCACGTCGGAACAGATATTTTTCACCTCGCCCAGGGCGCTGCCCGGCGCCACAAAGGAAAAGGCGCCGCCGTCGATCTTTTCCAGCGGCTCCCGCCGGATGGCCAGACGGAATCCGTCCACCGCCACCATAGTCAGGCCCTGGTCCGTGATCTCGAACAGGGCACCGGTATGGATGGGGCGGCTCTCATTGGTGGAGACAGCGAAGGCCGTCTCCTCGATCATGGCACGCAGCAGCTTCTGTTGGATGGAGACGGAAAAATCATCCTCCACCATGGGCAGCTCCGGGTAATCCGCCGCGGAGAGGCCCAGGATATCAAAGTCCGCATCGCCGCAGGAGAGATGAACCAGCTGTTTGTCATCTGCGGTGAAAACCACCACATCGTCGGGCATCCGGCGGATGATGTCGCCGAAGAGGCGGGCGTTTAAAACAATCTCGCCGGGTTCCGTTACATCGGTGGAGACCTTCGTACGGATGCCGGTCTGTAGGTTGTAGCCGGAAATGGTCAGCCGGCTGTCCGCGTGGAGCAGCAGCCCTTCCAGCGCGGGAATGGAGCTCTTCTGGGCCACGGCGCGGCTGGTGACGGCGATGGCGCTTTGCAGAAGGGCTTTTTCACAGGAGAATTTCATGCATGCACTTCCTCTCTAGTCGGGGTTTGAAGATATGGGTCGGAATCGCTCTTTTGAAAAAGAAAGAAATGTATTTTTTAGAAAAAGCAGCCGTAGGGAAAAAAGCTGTGGAAAAGGCGGGGAAAGGCTTGCGCTGTCGGATTTTGAGGCTCCACAGGGGATGTGGAAGGATCCGGGTATTTTTCCACGGACTTTTTTGAAAGACCATTTTCCACAGGGAAGTATTTCTTTTCCACGGAAGATGTGGAGAAATCTGGTCACCGCTTGGAGTTGATA
>NZ_CAKVVF010000020.1:0-29483 GCF_934833455.1 Oscillibacter sp. KLE 1728 | reverse complement strand
GGTCCAGCTTGCCCTCCTGGGCCCGCTGCGTCAGGGAGATGCAGTAGTTCTCCAGATATTTGCGCTTGCCGTTCTTAGGGTCCTTGCGCTCCTTTTCCCGGCTTCGGGCACCGCTTTCCTCCTGGCCGCCGCTCTCGCCGCCCTTGGCGGCCTCGCCGGAGAACAGGCGGTTCAGGAAGGGGAAGGTGGCGGTCTTGCCCTCTTCCTCCTCTTCCCCGGCGTCCTCGCCGCCGGGCAGGTCCTCGATATTCTCCACGCCGCTCATGGCCTGGAGCATCTCATTGTTGAGCGTGTCCAGATCCTCGTCGGAAATGCCCATGCGCTTCATCATATCGTCCACCTGGGGCAGGCCCAGCTCCTTGGCGCATTTCAGGCACAGGCCCTCGTTGGTGGTCTTGTCCCCCTCCATTTTGGAGATGAAGACAACGGCCACGTTCTTCTTGCATCTTGAACAAAGTGTCGGCTGCATCGTGTAAATCCCTCCAGAAATCGTGACGCCGGCGGGGCAACGGCCCCGTTCGTCATTGCAGAAGCGACAGCGCGCTCAGGGGCGTGTGTGTCGCAAAAAATCGTAAAATATGGGTGGCTGAGACGGTGTCTGTCTCAAAGGAGACGCCGAAGCGCCGCAGAACCCAGATGGCTAGAAACAGCACCAAGGCCCCCTCGATCAGGCCGATCACGGCGCCGCCCAGGGAGTTGACCAGGTGCAGCCCCGGCAGCTGCAGCACCAGGTCCATAGCCCGGATCAGCAGCTTCAGCAGGATCGTCAGTCCCACGAAGGAGACCAGGAACAGCGCCGCATAGAGAATGGACTGGGCCAGACTCTCCACCACGGCCATGACCAAGGAGACGCCGGTGTCCTGGATCTTCTCCTGCGTCTGGCTGGCCAGGGAGTTCCGCACGTCCTCGTCCAGTCCCATCAGGGCCAGCAGGTCCTCGATGGCGAAGCCCTCGTCCACGTCCTCCTCCGGCATCTGGACCTCCTGGGACTGCCGGGCCATAGCCTCGTCCACCTTCGTCTCGATTTGCTCCCGGATCAGGGGCGTCACCAGACGGGCCGCCGGGGCGGCCAGGGTATTTGCGATGATGGCCGCCCCCACCAGGGCCACGATCACCACCGCCAATCCCGCCAGGGCCCGGAAAAGGCCCCTGTGGGCACCGTAGATGACCGCAGCGATCAAAACCACAGCCATAATCACGTCTATTATAACAGGTGTTGTCATGCTTGCCTACCTTTTTGCTCGTAAACGTTTTGTGAATTCCAAGATCAATGTTTCCCACTCAAGGCAGGAACAGGTGGGCGCTCTCTGCCGCCAGCAGCAGGGCGGAGCCATCCTGGCGCATCAGAACCGACCGGGCGTAGTCCGTGCCCTCCAGCTGAGCATAGATCTCCAGCTCCTCTGTGTAGATCACCACGCTGTCCATATACAGCACCGCCAGATACCGTCCGGCAGCGGAGATGCTGAGGATCTCCTCGTTCACGTCCAGGGCGGCGATCTCCTGCCCGTCCGTGTCCACCGTCACCAACCGGCCCACACCGCCGGACTTGTACCGGTTCAGCAGCAGGGCGGTGAAGCCGTCCCCGTGCAAGTCGTATTCCCGCAGATAGCTGCCGGCATAGGAGTAGGTAGCGCGCACCTCCCCGGCCGGGGACGCGTAGGTCAGGCAGGTGTCGGATACCGTCACCAACTGGCCGTCCTGCTCTCCGACGGCAGCCACCAGACCGTCGGTCACATCGTAGTCGGCCGCCGGGTCTACATTTCCTGCCGTCTCCAGGCTGTAAAGTACCATGTTGCTGACGAACACACTGTTCTCCTGGCCTAAGGTCACCACCGCCAGAGTGTTATCGTCATCTGTCACCCGGGCGTCGATGACAAACCGGTCCGACGCGGTGAGTGAAAACACCTCCGTCCCCTGGCTGTTATAAGCGGTGACGCCGCCCTTGTAGCCCGGCAGTTCTGTGGTCACAGCCAGCCAACCGTCTTCATTCAGCCGGGCGGAGAAATAGGGGGCGTCCTCCGGAGCAGTGAGGGAGCCTACCTCGCCCCCCTCGTCCACCACATACAGCTCTGTGCCCCCCACGTCGTAAGCCACAGCCCGGCCGCCGCCCGTCTCCAGGGCAGGGGCGCTCATCCGCACGGATGTGGACCAGATCTCCTCTCCGCCCCGCGCCAGGACCTGCAGCTTTGTGTCGGAGAGCACCACCAGGGAATCCCCCAGGACGGCAAAGCGGTTGCTGTCGGAGGCGTCGTAGTCGTACTGGGCCTCAGCAGTGCTCTCCTCTCCGCTGCCGTAGGAAAACAGCCGCCGCAGGGCGTCAAAGCCGGTGCCGTCCCGGTACGCGGCCACGAGCACCACGCCCAGCACCGCCGCCAGCACCAGAAAGAAGATCCCAAAGCGGCGCAGCCGTCCGCCCTTCCGGGGAGCCTCGTCCTCTTCCCCGTCGTTGTCGTTCCAGATGTCGTTCGTCGTATCAGCCATTGAGCCGTTCATCCTCATACCAAAGTCTTGTCAGGTACAGTCCCCCCGGCGGCACCGTGGGACCGGCGGCGGTGCGGTCCCCCCGCTCCAGAATGCCGGGGATGTCCTCCGGGGTGAACTTGCCCTCCGCCGCGTACAGCACGGTGCCGGTGATGGCCCGTACCATGTTATACAAAAAGCCGTTGGCGCAGACCTTCAATTCCAGCAGATCTCCGTTCCGGGTCACGTCACAGTAATAGATGGTGCGGACAGTGGACTTCGTCTCCGTGCCCACGGAACGCACCGCCGCGAAGTCGTGGGTGCCCACGAACATCCCCGCTGCCCGGTTCAGGAATTCCTCGTCCAGGTGCTTGGGATAGAAGTAGGCCCGGTTGACGTAAAATGGGTTCTTGAACCGGGAGTTGTAGATGCGGTAGGTGTACTCCTTCTTGATGCAGGAGCCGATGGCGTTGAAGTCCTCCGCCACCTCGAAGGCCTCCTTCACCGCGATGTCCTCCGGCGTGTGGGTGTTGACGGCGAAGGGGAGCCGGTCCACGGGAATGCGGCTCTCCGTGCGGAAGTTGGCGATGTAGTGCTCCGCGTGGACACCGGCGTCGGTGCGTCCGCAGCCGGTGAGGTGTACCGGGCCGCCGCAGATGTCAGCAATGGCCTTCTCCAGGGTCCCGCAGACGGTGACCGCGTTCTTCTGCACCTGCCACCCGTGGTAGGCGGTGCCGTTGTACATGAGTTTCAGGGCAATGTTGCGCATAAGCTCTCCTTTGGCAGTTCCGCCGTCCGGGGTTCCCGGCGGGAACGCTCTTTTTATCCGGCAGGGCAACTCAGCGGTTGACCGCCGGGTTGTCTGTCCGCCCCAGCAGATAATCCACAGAGCAGTCCAGATAGTCGGCGATGCGAGCAAGGGCAATACAGGACATTTGCTTGCCTTTTGCAAATTCTGATATCGCGTTAATTCCCATGTTCAAATCAGACAGCATATCTTTTGTGCGGATGCCTTTTTCTTTGAGGCGCCATTTAATGCGGTCTGCAATGTCTTGTGTAACATACATAAAATTTGCCCCGCCTTTTGTAAAGCTCTAAAATCACGAAAAAGCGTGAAAAACATCTTGATAATCACGCTATTACATGATAAAATCCATTTAGCGTATAAATAAGAAATACCATACCACAAAAAGGATATCGGAACAACACATATTAAGGAGGAATCCCCATGACAAGCATTTCGGAAACTCTGTTCGACACCTACGGCGACAGCCTGATGCAAGAGTATGCGCCCTATGATGAGGCGGAAATCCTGGCGGCGCTGGACCGGATGTCCATGCCGCAGGACATGCAGATCCAGGTCTGTGATCTCCTCTCCAGCTGCTATCTCCGCTGGGGCACGGCTGCCTTCGCCATCGGCCTGGGGCTGGGCCTCTCGCTGATGCAGGATTGCTCCGGTCGCCGTCCGCGGATCTGACGGACTCCCCTGTGCGGCGCCGCAGTTCATGTATCCGGGGATAAGCCTTCCGGGGCGGCCGGAATCTCCTGCCGTCCTGCGCCTCTTCCGCCAGCGCCCCGTCCCGTTTACGGCCAGACCAGCACCGGGGTGTTGGTGACGGGCCAGCCTGGCGCCAGCCGGTCCTCCTTTACCGTCCAGGTCCGGACAGGGAACTCATAGCCCAGGCCCAGGCCGTCCACGCAGAAGAACCGCACCTCCAGCTGGTCCCCGGCGGCGCAGGATACCGTCCCGGTGCCCTCCCAGGTGCCGGATTCCTGGCCGGAGGCGGCCGGGATGGTCTCCTCCAACTGACCGTTCCGGTACAGGCGGAATGTCTGCTCGGAGGCTGCGGCCGCCTTTTCACGCAGCCGGACGGCGGCGGTAATCCGGGCTTCTCCTTCCTGCAGGGCCGCCTCTCCGCTGCGGCTGGACAGCGCCATCGGCAACAATCCGGTGGCACGGCCCTCATAGAGCCGCTCTGTGGCCGTATCGCCGCCGGTCCGGACCGTCACCAGAATCTGGAGTGAGGTGCTGTCCGCAGGCACCGCCGCCTGACCGGAGAAGATTCCATCCCCGGACCGGGTCAGCTCCACCTGGGCCAGACGCTTGCGCTCCGCGCCGCCCTGATAGACATTCAGGGTGGCTTCCGCCGACTGGTCCGGCGTAGTCAGGGTCAGGGACACCCCAAGCTCCACCTGATGGGCCGCGGCGTCCAGCCGAAGGGGCGTCAGCTCATAGCGCTCCAGCAGCGACTCCTCCGGCTGCGGGGCGGTTTGGGCGGCCGCTCGTTCCAGCGCCTCCTCCTGCTCCTGAAGGCGGTTTTGTGTGCTTTTCAAGTCCAGGCGGAGTTCTCCCACCTCCTGTTGGAGCGCGGAATACGCCGTCTGAAGTTCCCCCAGCTGTCCTTGCGTCTCCGCCAGGGCTGCTGCCAGCAAAACCACAGCCGCAGTCAGGGCCCAAAGCCAGATGTTCTGCTTCTTCATAGGACTCTCCCCTCTCTGCCAAAACACAGCCGCTCCGAATCAGGCCATGTCCACTATCCATGATTTCCAGTCATGCGTCCGGACGGATCTCGATGATTACCAGCTCCGGGCGATTGAAAATGCGGGGCAGCCGGACGGCAGACTGTCTCCCCTACATTCCCCCCCGGAGAAAATTCTCTTCCGGTGAGTCCGGTCAGCGGTTGACCGCCGGGTTGTCTGTCCGCCCCAGCAGATAGTCCACAGAGCAGTCCAGATAGTCGGCGATGCGTTCCAGTTTTTCCGCTGACGGAATCTGTCCGCCTTTTTCCAGGTCATAGATAAAATTCCGGTTGATCTGTGTCTGCTCCAGCAAATTTTTGACTGAAATTTTCTGCGCTTTGCAGCGGGCCTTAATTCTGGCTGAGGTAGTCAAAACATCCAAAGGACCATTCCCTTTCTTAAAATACAGTTTTTTCTGATCGTTCTGTTGACTTACAGAAATTTCTGTATTATACTGGTTTCATCATTCCGAAATGATACCATAAAAAGCTGTATTCGCAAAGGAGTGTCTCCTATGCCATCCGTTTTTGAGCTTCTGTTCGATACCTACGGCGACCATCTGATGCAGGAGCAGGCGCCCTATGATGAGGCGGAAATCCAGGCGGCGCTGGACCGGATGTCCATGCCGCAGGACATGCAGATCCAGGTCTGTGATCTCCTCTCCAGCCGCTATCTCCGCTGGGGCACGGCTGCCTTCGCCATCGGCCTGCGGCTGGGCCTCACCCTGGGCAGCCAGTCCGCGGACCGGCAAATCGTTACGTAAATTGCCGCAGGACGATGATCCCCGCGGTGACGGCCAGCCCCAGCACCAGGGCCAGATAGTCCCGCCCCTCGTACTGCAGCACATGGAGCTTGGTGCGTCCCTCGCCGCCGTGGTAGCAGCGGCACTCCATGGCCACCGCCAGCTCGTCCGCCCGGCGGAAGGCGCTGATGAACAGCGGCACCAGAATGGGGATCAGGGCCTTGGCCTTCTGGATGATATTCCCGCTCTCAAAGTCCGCGCCCCGGGCCTTCTGAGCGGACATGATCTTGTCTGTCTCCTCGATCAGGGTTGGGATGAACCGCAGGGCGATGGACATAATCATGGCCAGCTCATGGACCGGCACATGGATTTTTTTCAATCCGCCCAGCAGGCGCTCCAGCCCGTCGGTGAGGCTGATGGGGCTGGTGGTGTAGGTCATCAGGAACGTGCCCATGATCAACAGCATGATCCGCAGCACCATGAACACGGCGTTCTGCAGACCCTCCGCGGAGATCCGCAGGAAGCCCAGCTCTGCCAGGATGTGCTCTCCCGGCGTGAAGAACAGGTTCAAAATGCCGGTGAACACGATGATGAACACCACCGGCTTCAGCCCCCGCACCAGGGATTTGATCCCTACTCGGGAGATGCGGACACACACTGCCAGCACCGCCGCCAGAATGCCGTAGGCCAGCAGGCTCTTGGCGCAGAACAGCGCCACGATGTAAAGGACCACCAGCAGGATCTTCGTCCGGGGGTCCAGGCGGTGGGCCACGGTGTCGCCGGGGAAAAACTGGCCCAGGGTGATGTCCTTCAGCATCCCGTCTCCCCCCTTCTCAGCGCCAGCAGCTCCCGCTCCAGGGTCTCCACGGTGTAGACCGCAGGGTCGATGGCGAGGCCCTGCTCCCGCAGGCGCATGGCAATACGGGTCACCTGTGGCACGTCCAGCCCGGCAGAGAGCAGCTCCTCCGCCCGGGCGAACACCTCCGCCGGAGTCCCGCTCATCAGCACGTGAGCGGACTTCAGCACCAGGATTCGGTCTACATTCCGGGCGATCTCGTCCATGCTGTGGCTCACCAGGATGATGGTGCGCTTTTTATTGCGGTGGTAGTCCCGGATGTTGGCCATCAGGTTCTCCCGGCCCGCCGGATCCAGTCCGGCGGTGGGCTCGTCCAGCACCAGCACCTGGGGGTCCATAGCCATGACCCCCGCCAGGGCCACCCGGCGCTTCTGGCCGCCGGAGAGCTCAAAGGGGGACTTGTCCAGCTGATCGTCCCGGATGCCCACCAGGCGGGCGGCCTCCCGGACACAGCGGTCCAGCTCCTCCCCGGTCTTGCCCTGGTTGATGGGGCCGAAGGCGATGTCCTTGTACACCGTCTCCTCAAACAGCTGGTACTCCGGGTACTGGAACACCAGCCCCACCTGGAAGCGGACGTCCCGGATCTTCTTCGGCTCCGCCCAGATGTCCTTCCCATGGAGCAGGATCTGCCCCGACGTAGGCCGCAACAGGCCGTTCAGATGCTGAATCAGGGTGGATTTGCCGGAGCCGGTGTGGCCGATGATCCCTAAGAACTCCCCATCGTACACGTCAAAGCTCATGTCCTCCACCGCGCTGCGCTGGAAGGGCGTGCCCACGCTGTACGTGTGGGTCAGATGTTGTACTTGCAGTATCGGTTCCAATGTTCTCTTCCCTTCCGATTACTTGGAAACGGCGGCCAGGATGGCGTCCGCGCACTCCTCCACCGTCAGGGCGGTGAGGGGCACGTCCAGCCCGTCTTTGCGCAGCCGGTCCAGCAGGTCCACCGTGTCCGGCACCGTCAGTCCCATGGACCGCAGCCGCTCCACCTGTGTGAAGACCTGCCGGGGCGCGCCGTCCATAATGACTTTTCCGTCGTCCATGACCACAACCCGGTCGGCGTCCTCCGCCTCGTTCATGTGGTGGGTGATGAGCACCACGGTGATGCCCTTCTCCCGGTTCAGCCTGTGAACGGCGGAGAGCACCTCCCGCCGGCCCACCGGGTCCAGCATAGCGGTGGCCTCATCCAGCACGATGCATTCCGGCTCCATAGCCAGCACGCCGGCAATGGCGATCCGCTGCTTCTGGCCGCCGGAGAGCAGATGGGGCGCGTGGCGGGCGAACTCGCCCATGCCCACCGCCGCCAGGGCGTCGTCCACCCGCTGCCGGATCTCCCTGCTGGAAACCCCCAGGTTCTCCGGGGCGAAGGCCACGTCCTCCTCCACCACGTTGGCCACGATCTGGTTGTCCGGGTTCTGGAACACCATGCCCACCGTCCGGCGGATGGCCAGCAGCAGATGTTCGTCCAGGGTGTCCATTCCCTCCACGTACACATGGCCCCCGCAGGGCAGCAGAACACCGTTGAGCGTCTTGGCCAGGGTGGACTTGCCGGATCCGTTGTGGCCCAGCACCACCACGAAGGAGCCCTGCTCAATGGTCAGGTCCACGCCCTTCAGGGCCAGAACCGGCTCCGCTCCCTCGTCCGCCGGGTAGGCGTACTGTAAATTCTCCGTTCGGATGATCTCCGCCATAGCTGTCCTCATTTCGTCAGTCTTGTATTTGCCGGACCCTGAACCGCCGGGTCCAGCCGGGGGCTGCCCGGTCCAGCAGGCACCAGCTCCAGAAGCCGCAAAAGGCCCCCAGGGTGTTGAGCCACAGGTCGTCGATGTCAAAGGCCCGGCCCACCAGCAGCTGCCAGCACTCAATGAACCCCGTGACACACAGGCCCGCGGCGAGCGCGCGTTTCCACGTGCACCCCCGCCACAGCAGGGCGGGGAAAAAGCCAAAGGGCAGGAACATGATCAGATTCCCCGCCAGGATGTAACCGTCGCCCAGGGTCCGGAAGGGAACCAGATTGACAGTCCCCGGAGCGAAGAAGGGATTCCCCTCCCCGTTCCAGCCGCAGCCCTGAAGCAGGTCCGCCAGGGCCTGGACGACCCATCGGGGCGTCAGGGTCACCAGGGCCATGCCGCCGCAGAACATCCAGAAGAGGGCCATCCCCGCCTCCCGGACCACCGGACTGGCAAGGCCCGCGGCGGCGAGGTGCCGCCGGCGCCGGGGGCTCAGGCACCCAAAGAGCGCCAGGGCAGGCACCGCCCCCGCTGCCAGCGTCAGCAGGTATGCCGCAGTCCGTCCCACGGCCTCACTCGCTGCACCAGCGGCCTGTGGCACCGCAGGGCAGAGCCAGGCCCGTCTCCGTCACCGGCAGGCCCAGCTCGTCCCAGGTGCACTTGCCGCCGTATTTGGCCCCCACCAACAGATGCAGCAGATACCCCAGCACCGACGGGGCCAGGCCCGTGGTGTAGGAGTTGATGAGCACGAACAGGGGCCGCTCCGACAGCACGCCGGCGCAGAGCTTCACGAAGTCGTAGAGGTTGTCCTCCAGCTTCCACACCTCGCCGCCGGGGCCCCGGCCGTAGCTGGGCGGGTCCATGATGATGGCGTCGTAGGTCTTGCCCCGGCGGATCTCCCGCTCCACAAACTTGCCGCAGTCGTCCACGATCCAGCGGATGGGGGCCTCCCCCAAGCCGGAGAGTCTGGCGTTTTCCCTGGCCCAGGCCACCATGCCCTTGGCCGCGTCCACGTGGCAGACGCTGGCCCCCGCCTTGGCGCAGGCCACCGTGGCCCCGCCGGTGTAGGCGAACAGGTTCAGCACCCGGATGGGCCGCCCGGCGTTCCGGATCTTCTCCATGGCGAAATCCCAGTTCACCGCCTGTTCCGGAAACAGGCCCGTGTGCTTGAAGTTCATGGGCTTCACCTGGAAGGTCAGGTCCCGGTAGCGGATCTTCCAGCTCTCCGGCAGGGTCTTCTTCTCCCAGTGGCCGCCGCCGGACTGGCTGCGGAGATACCGGGCGTTGGCCCGCTTCCAGGCGGGGTTCTTCCGGGGGCTGTCCCAGATGGCCTGGGGGTCCGGCCGCACCAGGTACTGCTCTCCCCAGCGCTCCAGCTTCTCTCCCCCGCCGCAGTCCAGCAGCTCATAGTCCCGCCATTGCTCCGCGATCCACATACCAAAATTCCTCCAGACAAACTCTTATCCATTGTAAATCATGTTATTATACCGCCTTGGGACCGTGTCCGTCAACCGTTTGGGGCGGTTTTATCCCGCCCATGCGCAGAAAAAGAGACCGCCGGGCGGCGGTCTCACAGGGGCTGTGCTTCAATGCACGGCATCCCACAGCTCCCGGGCAAAGGCCCGGGTGCGGGCCTCTTTCTCCGCGTCCATGAAGGGGACGTCATACCCCAGGTGCCGCTCCGCGTGGCTGCCCAGAAAACGGAGCTGGGCGTGCTTGCAGTACCGGCGCATCCCCTCCTCGAACAGGTCGCAGCCCCGCTCCGGGCGGTAGCCGCAGGTCAGCAGCAGAGCCAGGGCTTTCCCCGCCCACAGGGCGGGACCTTTTTCCGCCCCGTAATACTTGTCCATGCCGTACACCAGCCGGTCCAGCAATGCCTTCATGGGCGGCGTGCAGTACCAGGAATAGATGGGCGTGGCCAACACGATCAGATCGCACGCCAGCACCTTGTCAAAGATCGTGGGCACGTCGTCCCGCTGAGCGCAACCGAATGCCGTCCAGTCCCGCTGGCAGGCCCGGCAGGCCGTGCAGGGCCTGATCTCCAGAGCATGGAGCCATACAGTTTCCGTCTCCGCCCCCAGCCCTTCCAGCTCCTGCCGGAAGGGGCCCAGCAGGGCGTTGGTATTGCCCTGTTTTCTGGGACTGCCCATCAGAATGCACACCTTCATCGAATCGCTCCCCCTTCTCTGCCGGCCAATCTTGTTGGTTCCATCATACCTGGAACGGGACGGTCCGTCAAGGAGAGGACGCATGCAGGGCCGGGACAGTGTGTCCCGGCCCTGCGGCACTCTGTTCAGTTCTTTTCCAGCAGTGTTTCCAGCCGCTGGAGGATCACTGCCGTCTGGGCGCGCGTGGCGGAGCCGGACGGATCCAGCGTGCCGTCGGACCGGCCCTGGAGCAGTCCGGCAGACACCGCCCAGGCCAGGGCATCCCGGGCATAGTCCGCCACAGCGGCGCTGTCGGAGAAGCGGCTCAGGTCCGTCCGGCCCGCGGTATCCGCTCCTCTGTATTCCGTGTACCGGAACAGGATGGCCGCCAGCTGCTGGCGGGTGATCCGCCCCTCCGGGCGGAAGGTGCCGTCGTCAAAGCCCCGGACGATTCCCTGCTGTTCCGCCCAGGCCACCGCATCGGCGCAGTAGCTGTCCGCCGCCACATCGGTGAAGGGAGGCGTCCCCGCCCTGGGTCTGCCCTCCAGTCGGTAGAGGATGGCGGCGATCATGCCCCGGTTGGATGCCCGGTCAGGGGAAAAGGTGCTGCCGGTGGTCCCCTGCATCAGCCCCGCCTCATACACATATTGGACCGCCTCTTCATACCACGCGCCGGGGGGTACGTCCCGGAAGGGATTGTCCCAGGTGCTGCGGAAGGCCCCGCTGGCGGCAGCGATCAGCTCTCCCCCATCGTCCTGGGAGATCTCCCAGAACCCCACGCCGCCCAGACCCAGAGACCGGGCCAGCTGTGCCTTGGCAGCGAGGGACACGGCATCGTCGTAGGAGACGAAGGTGCGGTTTCCGTAGAGCCAGGGCACCTGCGCCTCTTCATGGCGGAACTGGCGGTAGTCCGTGTTGTCCAGATAGCTCTTCTTCAGCATCTTGTAGCTGACGGATTTGGCTGATGTGTAAGTGCTGTACAGGCCGTTGTTCTGGGCCTTGACCCCCTGGTAGGCATAGCCGTACAAAGGCATCCCCAGGACGATCTTTTCCGCCGGGATACCCTTTTTCAGATAGGCCTGTACGCAATCGGAGATGCTGCTTCTGCTCTGGGGCGAGGTGCCGGAGGGCGCATACAGGGGTGCGTTGAAGTCCGCGTAGGTATCCCAGGTGCCGTGGAGGTCATAGCCCATCACGAAGATGTGGTCCACAATGGCGGCCACCTTCACGGCCTCGATCTGGTTTAAGTACCAGCTCCCGGCGGCGCCGGCGATAGTGAGGGCGTAGTCCTTCCCGTCCCGGCGGCCCTGCCGATCCAGCTGCTCCCGCAGCTCCTGAAGCAGCAGAGTGAAGTTCTGCTTGTCCGCCGGGCGGTGGATGGTCCCCGCCGCGCCGCCGGATACCGGGTACTCCCAGTCCAGGTCCACCCCGTCCAGGCCCTGCTCCACCACAAAGTCCACACAGCTGGCAGCGAAGCTCTCCCGCCGGGCCGCCGTGGCGACCGCGTCGGAGAAGTACTGGGAGTCCGACCACCCGCCCACGGAGATCAGCAGCTTGAGATGCTGGTTCTGCTGGCGCAGCTTCCGCAGGGCGGCCAGGTTCTTTTGGTCATGGGCGGGATTCTCCAGAGCAATGGTGAGGGTATCTGGGTCGATCTGGGCAAAGGCGTAGTTGATCTGAGTCAGATGCTCCGCCGGGATTTGGTCAGGGGTGAAGCCCTGGTAGGCCGCCCATCCGGCGTAGTAGCCCACCGCCTCTCCTCCGGCGGAATATGTACGCTCTTCCGCCTCCGTGGGGGTACCCAACAGCAGGGCCGCCATACACAGGACGGCCAGCGCGGCGGCGGTTCGTCTGATGAAATTTCGCAAGGGAAAACGCTCCTTTTTCAGATAATCGTCACCAAAATGCGTGTGTCGTCACGCCCTATTTTACCGGAACGGGCTGCGGGCCTCAAGGCACAAATGCTGGGAGCACGGCCAGAAAACAACAGCGCGGCAGACCCTCTCGGGTCTGCCGCGCCGGCACTTCCAGTTATGGCTTTGTTTATACGGAGACTGTCTGAGGCTCCGCCGCGCTCTGTGGGGTCTCTGCGGGCGCCGGAGTCTCCCGGGCACTCTGGTCTGCAGTCTTCTCCGCCAGCCGCTCCCGGGCCACCGCCAGCATCAGCTTGATGCGGTTCTCCTGATTCACCCGGGTGGCGCTGGGATCGTAGTCGATGGGGGTGATGTTGGCCTGGGGGTACAGCTCCCGGATCTTGTTGATCATCCCCTTGCCGCAGATGTGGTTGGGCAGGCAGCCGAAGGGCTGGGCACAGACGATGTTCTCGTACCCGGCCCGCACCAGCTCGATCATCTCGGCGGTGAGGAGCCAGCCCTCACCCATTTTGTTGCCGGTGGAGATGACGCCGTCCGTCAGTTTCACCAGCTCCCGGAAGGGCAGGGGCGCGTGGAAGCCGTTGTCCTTCAGGACCCGGATCATCACCTTCTCCATGCCCTCGATGTAGTCCAGGATTACGCTTGACACATGCTTTTCCAGGAAGGTGCCGCCATACAGCCGGGCGGTTTCGGAGGGGTTGTAGGCGCAGTACTGCACAAAGCCCATCAGGCCCGGCAGGTTCACCTCGCAGTCCTGGGAGGCCAGGAACTTCTCCAGGTCATTGTTGCCCAGGGGGGAGTATTTCACGTAGATCTCCCCTACCACGCCCACCTTCACCTTGGGTACCCGGTGAACGGGAATGGCGGCGAACTCTGCGGCGATCTTGGGCATGGCGGCCTTGATCTCCCGGCCGGACCAGCCCTTGTCCTCCATGACCCAGCCGCAGATGGTGTCCAGCCACTTCTCCTGCAAAGCGGCCGCGTCCCCCTTGTGGGTCTCATAGGGCTCCGTCTGGGCCTTCAGGGCCACCAGCAGGTCGCCGTAGTAGATGCAGGCCAGAAGCTTGCGCATCAGGGGCAGGGTCATGGGGAAGCCGGAGTCCTTCTCCAATCCGGAGAAGTTCAGGCTCACCACCGGAACCTGGCCATAGCCTGCCTTCACCAGGGCCTTGCGCAGCAGGTGGATGTAGTTGGAGGCCCGGCAGCCGCCGCCAGTCTGGGTGATAATCAGGGCGGTGTGGTCCAGATCGTACTTCCCGGAGCCCAGGGCGTCCAGGAACTGGCCGATGACCAGCAGGGCGGGATAGCAGGTGTCGTTGTGGACGTATTTCAATCCCAGCTCGCTGACCTGGCTGCCGCAGTTCTCCAGCAGCTCGCAGGTGTAGCCGGCCTGCCGCATGACGGCCGCCAGGATGCGGAACTGCACCGGGGCCATGTTGGGAATCAGGATCTTATGGGTCTTTTTCATTTCAGGGGTGAACTTGGGGTAATTCTGGAATTCCAGCTCCATGTCTCACGCCTCCTTTCTGGCAGTTTCCCGGGCCTCGTCCTGCTCATCCAGGGCAGCGAACAGGCTCCGCAGCCGGATGCGGACAGCGCCCAGGTTGGTGATCTCGTCGATCTTCAGCTGGGTGTACAACTTGCCACCCGCCTGCAGGATCTCCCGTGTCTCGTCGGAGGTGATGGCGTCCACGCCGCAGCCGAAGGAGACCAACTGCACCAGGTCCATATCCCGCTGGGTGCAGCAGTAGCGGGCCGCCGCGTAGAGACGGGCGTGGTAGGTCCACTGGTTCAGCACCGTGGTAGGGAATTTCTCCACCCGGTTGGAGATGGAGTCCTCCGTGATGACCGCGGCGCCGGCGCGGGTAATCAGAGTGTCGATGCCGTGGTTGACCTCCGGGTCCACGTGATAGGGCCGGCCTGCCAACACGATGATCCGGCGGCCCTCTGCCCGGGCCTGGTCGATGATCCGCTCTCCCTCCTTGCGGATGAGGGACATGTGGTGGGCGTACTCGGCGTAGGCGGCGTCGGTGGCCTCCTTCACCTCGCCCTTGGTGATGTCCGGGAAGTAGCTGCGCAGGATGGTGAAGATCTTTTTGGTGAAGTCCTTGGGCCGGTGGAGGCCCACATAGTCATAGATGAACTTGGTCTGCTGGACCTCTGGGCAGTTGCCGGCGATGACCTCCGGATAGTAGGCCACCACAGGGCAGTTGTAGTGGTTGTCCCCCAGCCCCTCATCCAGATTGTAGGTCATGCAGGGGTAGAAGATCGCGTCCAGGCCAAGCTTTGCGAGGAACTGAATATGACCGTGGGCCAACTTGGCGGGGAAGCAGGCGGTGTCGCTGGGGATGGTGCCCTGCCCCTTCAGATACAGGTCCCGGCTGGAGAAGGGGCTGTGGTACACCGCGAAGCCCAGCTTGGTGAAGAAGGTGTGCCAGAAGGGCAGCAGCTCCCACATATTCAGGCACAGGGGCAGCCCGATCTTGCCCCGCCTGCCGGGGACGGGCTTGTAGCCCAGGATCAGCTTGCGCTTGTATTCGTAGAGGTTCCGCTCCCCGGTGTCCGCCTTGCCGGTGACGGGCCGGTCGCAGCGGTTGCCGCTGATGAAGGTGGCCCCGTCGGCGAAGGTGTTGATGGTCAGCTGGCAGTTGTTGCCGCACAGGCCGCACACCCGGCTCTCCGTCTCCTGGCGGAAGTCCGCCAGCTCCTGACGGTTCAAAAGCGTACTGGTCTGATCCGCCCGGGCCTTTCCCCGGCCGAACAGGGCGGCGCCGTAGGCGCCCATGAGGCCAGCGATATTGGGTCGGATAACCTCTACGCCCATCTCCTTCTCAAAAGCCCGCAGCACCGCCTCGTTGTAGAAGGTACCGCCCTGGACCACGATGTTCCGGCCCAGCTCCTCGGGAGAGGAGGCCCGAATGACCTTGTAGATGGCGTTGCGCACCACGGACATGGAGAGGCCGGCGGAGATGTTCTCAATGGTGGCGCCGTCCTTCTGGGCCTGCTTCACGCTGGAGTTCATGAACACAGTGCAGCGGCTGCCCAGGTCCACAGGCCGCTCGGCAAACAGGCCCAGCTGGGCAAACTCTTTCACGTCGTACCCCAGCGCCTGGGCGAAGGTCTGCAGGAAGCTGCCGCAGCCGGAGGAGCATGCCTCGTTCAGGAAGATGTTGCTGATGGCGCCGTCCTCGATCTTGAAGCATTTCATGTCCTGGCCGCCGATGTCGATGATGAAGTCCACATTGGGCAGGAAGTGGCGGGCGGCGGTGAAGTGGGCCACCGTCTCCACCACGCCGTAGTCCGCGTGGAAGGCGTTTTTCGCCAGATCCTCTCCGTAGCCGGTGGTGGTGACGGACGCCACATGGAGGGCCGGATGCTCGTCATAGAGCTCCTGCAGCACCTGCCGGATGAGGGGCACCGGGTTGCCCAGGTTGGGCCGGTAGTCGGAGAAGAGGATGCGGGCGTCCTGGTCGATGACCACCAGCTTCACGGTAGTGGAGCCGGAGTCGACGCCGATGTGCACCGGGGCGGCGTAGTCCGCGCCGAAGGGCACCTGGGGCACCGTGGCCTTGGCGTGCCGGGTCCGGAACGCCTCATACTCCTCACGGCTGCTGAACAGGGGCGGCAGGGAGCGGTAGGTCTCCGCCGCGCCGTGCTTCTGCAGGTCGTCCGCCACCTGGTTCAGGTCGAATTCCTGGTCGGAATAGAAGGCTGCGCCCAGGGCCACGTACAGCAGGCTGTTCTCCGGACAGGTGCCCTGGACCCCCAGGGTGTGGTCAAAGCTCTCCCGCAGGACTCGGGAGAAGGTCAGGGGCCCGCCCAGGTACAGGACGTTGCCCTTGATGGGCCGGCCCTGGGCCAGCCCGGCAATGGTCTGGTTCACCACCGCCTGATAGATGCTGGCGGAAATATCCTCCGCCTTGGCGCCCTGGTTGATGAGGGGCTGCACATCGCTCTTGGCGAACACGCCGCAGCGGGAGGCGATGGTGTACGTCTTCTCCGCCCGCTGGGCGGCGGCGTCCATCTCGTCGGCGCTCATTTTCAGCAGCGTCGCCATCTGGTCGATGAAGGCGCCGGTGCCGCCGGCGCAGGAGCCGTTCATCCGCACCTCCATACCGCCGGTGAGGAACAGGATTTTGGCGTCCTCGCCGCCCAGCTCGATGATGCAGTCCGTCCCCGGGGCCAGCTTGTTGGCCGCCACGCGGGTGGCAAACACCTCCTGCACGAATGGGACCTGCACGCTCTCCGCCATGCCCATGCCGGCAGAGCCGGAGATGGCCAGATCCGCTTTTGCGCCGTGCTGATCCGCCACCCGGCGCAGCAGCTCCTCCGACTTTTCCAGAATATGGCTGTAATGCCGCTCGTATGTACTGTATACCAGATTATCCGCATCGTCCAGCACCACGCATTTGATGGTGGTGGATCCTACGTCAAGTCCAACTTTCAACTCTGCTTCCTCCTTCTGGGAAAACGGTTGCGTCAGAGTTTTCAACAGCTAACCGCATGATACCACATTAGTTGACATCATACACTTTTTCCATGGGATGTTCAATCGGCAATATTCTGAAAGACTGTTAATTTTTCGTTAAGAAACTTGGTTGGGAAAGGGGCTTGGCCTTTTCTCTCTTCTATGCTATACTGGTTCCATCTCAGAACCAAAGAGAGGCATTTTCGACATGGAACGCGTTTTGCTGCACACCTGCTGCGCCCCTTGTTCCCTCAGCTGCATCGACCCTCTGCGGAGCGAGGGCATCGAGCCGGTGGCGTTTTGGTACAACCCCAACATCCACCCCTGGAAGGAGTATCAGGCCCGGCGGGACTGCCTGCTGGCGTATGCCCCCACCATCGGTATGGAGGTCCGGGTACAGGAGGACTACGGTCTGAAGGACTTTGTCCGCCATGTGGCGGGAGACATCGACCACCGCTGCGCCTACTGCTACGAACACCGGCTGGAGGGCACGGCGAAGTATGCGGCAGAGCACGGCTTTACCGCCTTCACCTCCACCCTGCTGGCCAGCACCTATCAGAATCACGAGGCCATCGCCGCCGCAGCGGAGATGTATGCCCGGCAGTACGGTGTGGAATTTCTCTACCGGGACTTCCGGTCAAACTTCCGGGCCGGCAACCAGCGGGCCCGGGAGCTGGGGTTCTATATGCAGAAGTACTGCGGCTGCGTCTTTTCCGAGGCGGACCGCTATCAGAAGCAGATCGACCGGGACCGGGCAAAATTTGACGCGGAGGAGGCGGCCCGACAGGGCTGACGAGCTTCCCTTCGATGCGCAAAAAAGACCTGCACGGCAGCTGCCGCGCAGGTCTTTTTTGCCATTTGAGACGCAGGGATTCAGAATTTGCGAATATCGTCCAGCGACACGATGAACACCGCCGCACCGCCGGCCATGACCTCCATGGGTACCGGCGGCACCGCGGACATCTCCCCGTGGGGCATGGTCACGCTCTGGTACACGGTCTCCTTCCGGTGTCCCGCATACTTCTGCAGGACGTCCAGGGCCTCTTCCAGCCGATCCTCCTCCACGCCGATCATCACCGTGGTGCTCTTTTTCTTCAAAAAGCCGCCGGTGGAGCTCAGCACCGTCACCATGAAGCCGCGCTCATTCAGGTTGCGGATGGTGTTGTCGGAATCACTTCCCTGTAAAACGGCCAGCACCAGCTTGCTCTTTTTCTCCATATTGCTCACCTCCCATGTTCCAACGCGTTGGGCACGTCGTTCCTCCTTATTTTACCTCTCGTGCGAAAAATTGCAAGCGTTCTTTTCCACCCGGCGGCAGACTCATGCCTCCCGGCAGAAGATGGGAACGCCATCCTTCCAGGTCTCCAGTACCCGAATATCCCGGAGCTCCTCCTGCGGCACCGCCAGGGGGTCCCGGTCCAGAATCACCAGATCCGCCTGCTTCCCCGGCGCCAGGGTGCCCTTGTCCGTCTCCTCAAAATACTGGTATGCAGCGTGGACCGTCACCGCCTCCAGGGCCGTCCGGACGTCCACCCGCTCTTCCCGGCCCAGGACGCGGCCCTGCCGGGTCACCCGGTTCACGGCACACCACACCGTCTCCAGCATATCGGGCCGGATCACCGGCGCATCCTGATGGAATGTGAAGGGGATCCCCTGCTCCGCCGCCGAGCCTGCGGGACTGATGGCCTCCGCCCGGCCGGGTCCCAGATTTTCCAGATGGACATCCCCCCAGTGGTACACGTGGGCCACGAAGAAAGAGGGGATCACCCCCAGCCGCTTCACCTCCGGCAGTTGGTCCCTGCCCAGCAGCTGGGCGTGGATCATCACCGGCCGCAGTGCCGCCAGATCCACGCCTTCCCGCGCCGCCGCATCCAGCGCCGCCAGATACTGGGCGCAGGCGGCATCCCCGTTGCAGTGGGCCAGCAGCTGCATCCCATCTGTCCCGGCCCGGCGGACCATGCCCAGCACCTCTGCGTCCGTCAGGGTGCCGTAGCCCCGGTATTCCTGCTCCCCCTGATAGGGCCGCCGCAGCCAGGCGGTACGTCCCTGGGGAGATCCGTCCAGAAACATCTTGTACCCGCCCAGCTTGAAGCGCCGGTGATATTGCCGGACACTCTCCGGAAATGCCTGCCGGGCCGCCTCCGCTCCCTCCGGATCTCCGTAGGCAACCACATCCAGCTTCAGGGACCCGTCCGCCAGCAGGGCCTGATACAGGGGTACCAGCTCCCGGCGCAGCAGCCCTTCCTGCACGGTGGTGATTCCGTAGGAGGCGTACAGGTCCTGGGCCTTCCGGTAGGCCGCCAGAAACGACTCCAGCGGCCTCATGGGCACCCGCTTCTGGAACTCCAGAAAGGCGTTTTCCTCCATGTAGCCGGTGAGGGTGCCGTTCTCCCGCCCGATGACGCCTCCGGCGGGGGCAGGCGTCTGCGCAGTGACACCCAGCCGCTCCAGCGCCGCGGTGTTGAACACGCCCATGTGGCCGGACTGGTGGCAGATCACCACCGGGTTGTCCGGCGCCGCCGCATCCAGGCAGAGCCGATCCGGGTGGCGCCGCTCCGAGAGCAGGTTGTGGTCGTACCCCTGTGCCGTTACCCACTGCCCGGCAGGGATGCGCTCCCGCCGGATGTAGTCCCGGATCCGGTCCTGCATGTCCGCCCAGGAGGTGCAGCCCTCCAAAGACACCTGCAGAAACTGGTTGGCCACCGCCGTAAAGTGGCTGTGGGCGTCCAGAAACGCCGGCAGCAGCGTCCTGCCTGCCAGATCCACCCGGCGGACGTCGATTCCCGTCTGGTCCTCCACTGCCGTCCTGCCCCCCACGGCGGCGATCCGGCCGTTGCGCACCAACAGGGCCTGGGCATCAGGGCTGTTCCGCTCCAGAGTGCGGATGGTGCCGTTTTCAAAGAGAATGTCCATGCGATTCCTCCTTTTCTCCCAGTTTACCGCGGCAGGGCGCGTCCCATACCCCGGCGTGAAACTCCAAGTATAGGACAGTATGCCGCGAAAAGGCGTGAGCCCTGCTGCACATGAAGCTGCGGCATATCTGAACGCCTTTCCCCATCTGTATGGCAAAACAGGCCGCCCTTCCGGACGGCCCGCTGGCTCAGTTCTTCAGGCTGTGGAGGGGCGCCGGGATGCGGCCGCCCCGGGCGATAAAGTCCGCGCTGGACTCCGGGTGCACCGGCATCACCGGGGCGCTGCCCAGGAGGCCGCCCATCTCGATCCGGTCCCCCACGGTCTTGCCGGGGGCGGGCAGCAGCCGGACGGCGGTGGTCTTGTTGTTCACCATGCCGATGGCCGCCTCGTCTGCAATGATGGCGGAGATGGTCTCTACCGGGGTGTCGCCGGGGACGGCGATCATGTCCAGGCCCACGGAGCAGACGCAGGTCATGGCCTCCAGCTTGTCCAGGCAGAGGGTCCCTGCCTCTGCGGCGGCGATCATGCCCTCGTCCTCGCTGACGGGGATGAAGGCGCCGGAGAGGCCGCCCACAGAGGAGGACGCCATGACGCCGCCCTTCTTCACCGCGTCGTTCAACAGGGCCAGCGCCGCCGTAGTGCCGTGGGTGCCGCAGACCTCCAGGCCCATCTCCTCCAGAATGCGGGCCACGCTGTCTCCGATGGCCGGGGTAGGCGCCAGGGAGAGATCCACGATGCCGAAGGGCGTGTCCAGCCGACGGCTGGCCTCCTGGGCCACCAACTGGCCCATGCGGGTCACCCGGAAAGCGGTCTTCTTCACTGTCTCCGCCACCACGTCAAAGGGCTGGCCCTTCACCGCTTTCAAAGCAGTACACACCACGCCGGGGCCGGAGACGCCCACGTTGATGACCTTCTCCGCCTCTCCCACGCCGTGGAAAGCGCCGGCCATAAAGGGGTTGTCCTCCACGGCATTGCAGAACACCACCAGCTTGGCGCAGCCCAGGCCATCCCGGTCCGCCGTGGCGGCAGCGGTATCCTTGACGATGCGGCCCATCAGGGCCACCGCGTCCATATTGATGCCCGCCCGGGTGGACCCCACGTTGACGGAGGAACAGACCAGTTCTGTCCGGGCCAGAGCCTCCGGAATGGAGCGGATCAGCTTCTCGTCCGCCTCTGTCATGCCCTTCTGCACCAGGGCGGAGTAGCCGCCGATAAAGTTGATGCCGCAGGTCTGGGCCGCCCGGTCCAGGGCCAGGGCAAAGGGCACGCAGTCCTCCGTCTCGCTGGCCCCGGCCACCAGGGCCATGGGAGTGACGGAAATGCGCTTGTTCACGATGGGGATGCCGAACTCCCGCTCGATGTCCTCGCCGGTCTTGACCAGCTTCTCCGCATACCGGGTGATCTTGTCGTAGATCTTCTCACAGGCCCGCTTCGGGTCCGGATCACAGCAGCTCAGCAGGGAGATGCCCATGGTGATGGTGCGGATGTCCAGGTGCTGCTGGTCGATCATCTCAATGGTAGATAAAATTTCCTTCTGGTTCAGCATAACGTATCTCCCAACGTACAAATTCTCTCTCAAAAGGACTCCGGAAACGGGTAAAAGAGGCTAGGGGAAAACCTCCGGTTTTCCTCAGTTCTTTTACCTCCGGCAAAAGAAGAATATTAAATCATTTTCGGCAGGGCGTGTACCTGCCGAAAATTCCTTGACCCAACCGCCGGGGGCGGCGTCCCCAGTGACCAACGTCTCACTGGGCGGGGGAATCTAAAGGGTGGACGCAGTCCCCCTCTTGAAGTCAGATGCGATGCATGGCATCAAATATCTCCTCCCGCTGGATGCGGATAGAGATCTCCATCTTCTGCCCCAACTGCTCCAGCAGGTCCCGCAGCTCGCCCACGGAGACCTTGGCCGCTCCCACGTCCACGGCCATGACCATGGTGAAGGAGCCCTGGAGGATCGTCTGGGAGATGTCCAGGATATTGACATTGTGCTCAGCCAGCAGGGCGCAAACGGCGGCGATGATGCCTACCTTATCCTGCCCCACGACGGTGACGATGGCATTCATAGCGAAGTTCCTCCTCATGGCCGCCCGCCGGCAAGCCCGGCGAGGCGGCATTCTCTTGTATACAGCGTCCGTATTGTACCACAGATGGGCGGGAAAGTAAATCCTCTCTCATCCCAGCGGATTGACGAATGGTCCCCAGCCCGGAGGCGTGAAGGTCAGCAGCATGTACAGCCCCGCCAGAAGCAGAGCCAGGGCTGCCCACAGCCCCGGGTGCTTTCTTCCGTCCGGGCAGAAGGCCGTGCCCGCCGCCAGCAGCACCGCCCAGACCGCCAGGCTCGCCGCGCCATTTCCCCCGGCGGCCGCCAAGCCCCAGCACGCCGCTGTCATAGCCAGGGGCGTCAGCACCGCTGCCGGCAGATCCTGCAGCAGCGTGCGGCGCTCCCTGCCCAGCCGGCCGGTCAGCACCCAGGCGGCAAGCAGCGGCCAGAAGGCCAGCTTGCTCAACTCCCAGGGGCTGGGACACTGGGGCACGAACGCGGCAGGCAGTCCGCTTTGTGCCGTGCTGTGGAGCAGCAGCAGTGCCAGGCCGCACACCACAGCCGCCAGATACCGCAGGGCAAAACGATTGAAGGGATCTCTCATGGTTCGCCTCACCTCGCTCCACTGTATGCAGCGCGGCGGCGGAGCAGACCGGAAAACAGCACAGGGCGCGCCGGTGGGCGCGCCCTGCTGGGCTGATGCTCCAGGCGGAATCAGATCTCGCCGAAGAACTTGTCGTGGATGGCCCGGACCGCCCGGTTCACGTCCTCCTCATCCAGCAGGACGGAGACTCGGATCTCAGAAGTATTGATCATCTGAATGTTGATGCCCGCCTCATAGAGGGCCTCGAACATCCGGGCGGCCACGCCGCAGTTGCTCATGAGGCCCGCGCCCACGATGGAGACCTTGCCGATGCTCTCATCCGTCTCAATGTGGTCGAACCTCAGGGTCTCTTTATGTTCCTCCAGAATCTGCTTGGATTCCTCCAGGTCCTTCTTGTGGACCGTGAAGGTGATGTCCTTGGTGTCCTCCCGGCCAATGGACTGCAGGATGACATCCACGTTGATGTTGTGCTTGCTCAGCAGGTCAAAGACCTGGAAGGCGACGCCTGGGTTGTGCTGCAGACCGATCAGGGCGACGCGGGCGATGCTGGTGTCCTTGGCGACACCGGCGATATTGGTTTTCTCCACTTTGGTGACCTCCTTGACTTTCGTGCCGGGCTTGCGCTCCAGGCTGGACACGACTTCCAAATTCACTCTGAACTTCTTGGCCAGCTCCACGCTGCGGTTGTGGAGCACCTGGGCCCCCTGCGACGCCAGTTCCAGCATCTCGTCGTAGGTGATCTCATCCAGTTTGCGGGCACTGGGGACGATGCGGGGGTCCGTGGTATACACACCGTCCACATCCGTGTAGATCTGGCACAGATCTGCACGGAAGGCCGCCGCCAGCGCCACGGCGCTGGTGTCGGACCCGCCCCGGCCCAGGGTGGTCACGTCCCCGTTGCGGTCCACGCCCTGGAAGCCGGTGACGATCACGATCCGGTGCTGGTCCAGCTCGGACTGGATACGCTCGGTGTCGATCTTCTTGATCCGGGCGTCGGAGTGGACGGAGGTAGACTGTATCCCCACCTGCCAAGCAGCCAGGGATATGCAGGGCAGGCCCATGGCCTCCAGGGCCATGGCGCACAGGGCCACAGAGATTTGCTCTCCCGTGGAGAGCAGCATATCCATCTCCCGCTTGGAGGCGTGGGGGTTGATCTCCTCCGCCTTGGCAATGAGATCGTCTGTAGTGTCTCCCTGGGCGGAGAGGACCACAATCACGTCGTTCCCCGCCAGATAGGTCTCTGCGATGATGCCGGCTACGTTGCGGATGCGCTTGGCATCTCTCACGCTGGTGCCGCCGAATTTCTGTACGATCAAGCTCATGGCATTTCCTTCTTTAAATCAGAATCAAGTCTCAAATCCCGGTTCCCGCCTGTTCCAGTATACACATCTTCCGGCGGTTTGGGGCTTATCCCAGCACCCGCAGACAGGCCAGGACGCGCAGGCCTTCGGCCTGCTTCCCTGCCTCGGCTCCGCTGATGCAGTCGGTGAGGAAGGCGGTCTCACCGCCGTCCTCGCTGAGGATCTCCACCTGGCCGAAGGCCGCGGCAGCGGCGCTGAGGCTGCCGCCGATGCGGAAGTAGTACCGGCTCCGAAGGGCCTGCGGGTCCTCAAAGCCCGCCGGGTCCGCCTCCCAGCCGATCTCCTCCCGGCGGGGGCTGGACTGAAGCGCCTCCATCACGTCCGCCACGCAGGCGGAGGCCGTGGGCAGCTCCCCGGCCCCCTGGCCGTAGAACATCACTTCGCCGGTGGCGTTTCCCCGGACCACCACCGCGTTGAACACATCGTCCACGCTGGCCAGGGGCTGCTCCTCCGGGATCAGATGGGGTGCCACATAGGCGGTACGGCCGCCGGGCAGGCGCACCGCCCGGCCCAGCAGCTTGACGCGGTAGCCCGCCCGCTGGGCGATCTTCACGTCCCGGAGAGACAGCCGGCTGATCCCCTCCATGGGCACATCCGCCGGGTCCACCTGACAGCCGAAGGCCAGATCCGCCAGGATACAGATCTTCCGCCCGGCGTCGACGCCCTCCACGTCTGCGGTGGGGTCTGCCTCCGCATAGCCCTTCTCCTGCGCCTCTTTCAGGGCGTCTGCAAAGGTGGTGCCGGCCCGGACCATCCGGGTGAGGATATAATTGGTGGTGCCGTTTAGGATGCCGTACACCTCGTCGATCCGGTTGGCAGCCATGCACTGGGTCAGGGGATGCAGCACTGGGATACCGCCGCCCACGCTGGCCTCGAACAAATAGTTCACGCCCTGCTTTTTGGCCAGGGCCAGCAGCTCTGCGCCCTTCTCCGCCACCAGCTGCTTGTTGGCGGTGACCACGTGCTTGCCGGCGTTCAGGGCCCGCTTCGTGTACTCGTAGGCCGCCTCCACGCCGCCGATGGTCTCCACCACCACCCGGATAGCATGGTCCTCCTCGATCTTCGTGAAGTCATCCGTCATCAGCTGACGGTAGGGCCCGTCCTTGAAATGCCGCACCAGAATGGTCTTCACCTGCAGGGGCTCGCCCAGCTTTCGCTCGATCTGCCGGGCGTTTTCCGCCACTACCTTGGCCACGCCGGTGCCCACCGTGCCAAGGCCCATAATCGCAATCTGTATCATGCGTCCGTTTCCTCTCTCTTTATCCTGCCAGGACTTCCACCCGCACCACGCCGTCCACGGCGGCCACGTCTGCCATCAGCTTCTCCAGGGTCTCCGCCAGTCCGCTGGTCTCTGCGGAAATCGTCACCGCCGCGCAGCCGTTGGTGGGAATGCTCTGGTTGATGGTGAGGATGTTGGCCCCAGAAGTGGCAAACACGGACAGCACGCTGGAGAGCACGCCGGTGTTGTCCTTGAGCATACAGTAAAAGGTGATGATGTGCTCCGCCTTCATATCGTTGAACGGCTGCACCGCATCCTTGTACTTGTAGAACGCGCTGCGGCTGATCCCCACCTGCTTCGTGGCAGCGCCCACGGTGTCCGCCTCGCCGGTCTGCATCATCCGCTTGGCCTCCGCCACCTTCACGAAGATCTCCGGCAGGGCGTTCGCGGCCACAATGTAATACTTGATCTCTCTCGCCATCTCGTCCGCCTCCTATGGCCATTTGTCTTTACACGCAAAGCATCTTACCATATTTCCGTAGGCAATGCAACCAAATTCGCCGAAATTCTTTTGACGAAAACAGGAAAAGTTCCCCCGGTTTTCTCCCCCTCACCTGAGCAGAATGCCGGATAGAAACAGGCGCCCCGGTTTTCACCGGGGCGCCTGTTTCCTGATCTCAGCCGATTCACTTCTCCGCCTGGAATACGGCCTTCATGCCCTTATAGGTCTCGTAGCAGTCCAGCTTGGACACCGTCTCAAAGGGCGCGTGCATGGACAGGACCGGCACGCCCGCGTCCAGCGTGGTGATGTTCCGGTTGGCCATATACATGGCCACAGTGCCGCCGCCGCCGGCGTCCACCTTGCCCAGCTCTGCGATCTGCCAGATGACCCCCGCCTCGTCAAAGAGGTTGCGGATATAGGCCACCGTCTCCGCGTCCGCGTCGGAGGCACCAGACTTGCCCCGGGCGCCGGTGTACTTGCACAGGCCGATGCCGTAGTTCAGATAGGCGGCGTTGCGCTTCTCATACACGTCGGAGAAGTTAGGGTCGTAGGCCGCCGTCACGTCGGCGCTGAGGCAGAAGGACTTCTCGAAACACACCCGCACAGCCGCGCCCTGGCTCTCGCACAGGTCCTCCATAAATGTGTCGAAAGCGGCGGACTGCATGCCCGTCACACCGTCGGAGCCGATCTCCTCCTTATCCGCCAGAACGCACACCGCCGTCTTGGCAGGGGTCCCCTCCAGATCCAGCAGGGCCCGCAGGGCGGCGTAGGCACACACCCGGTCATCATGGCCGTAGGCGCCGATCATGCTGCGATCCAGGCCGATGTCCGTGGCCTTTACCGCCGGCACCGCCTCCAGCTCCGCGGAGGTGAAGTCATCCTCCGTGATGCCGTACTTTTCGTTCAGCAGCTTCATCACCGCCAGCTTCACACGGCCGGACTCCTCCGCGTCCCCGATCGGCTCGCTGCCCAGCAGCAGGTTCAGGGTCTCAGCGGGAATGGCCTCCGCCAGCGGCTTCTTGTTCTGCTCCGCGCCCAGGTGGGGCAGCAGGTCCGTGATCACCAGCCGGGGATCGTCCGCGCCCCCGCCGATGTTCACCTGTACGCTGGCGCCGTCCCGCAGGGCCACCACGCCGTGGAGCTCCAGGGGAATGGTAACCCACTGGTACTTGCGGATGCCGCCGTAGTAGTGGGTCTTGAAATAGGCCAGTTCCCCGTCCTCATACAGGGGGTTGGGCTTCAGGTCCAGCCGGGGGGAGTCTATGTGGGCGGCAGCGATCTGAACACCCTCCGCCAACGGCTTCTCCCCGATGTGGGCCAGCAGCACGCTCTTGCCCCGGTTGCAGAGATAGACCTTGTCTCCCGGCTTCACCGCCGCGCCCCGGACATAGGGCCGGTAGCCGGCCTGCTCTGCCAGGCGGACAACCTCTCCTGCGCAGAGCCGCTCGGTCTTGCTAGTGTCCAGAAATGCCTTGTAGTCCGTGCAGTACGATTCCATGGCGCTCCGCTCCGCCGCGTCCATCCGGTCGAAGCCGTTGCGGCGGCAGGAGAGCAGCTGCTCCTTCAGCGCCTTAAATTCCTTGCTTTCCATGTGCTTTTTCCTCCTTGATGGTGTCGATCAGCCGCTGGAAAAACTCCCGGGCCTCCATTTCAAAGGCCGCGGCGGTATCGGCGGCGTTATTCAGCTCACAGTCGCACTTGCCCCGGTAGTACTCGTCCGGCTGCTGGGCGGAGATCCGCAGGCGGGCGTACTGCTCTGTGATGTTGTCCCGGGCCATGATCCGCCGGACCCGCAGTTCCAAAGGCGCGGTGACGGCTATCGTCCGGTCGCACAGCTGGTCCAGCCCGCCCTCCAGCAGGTTGATGGCATCGATGGCGAAGATCTTGCTCTCCGACGCTGCCAAGCGCCGCCGCACCTCCGGCACCAGATGGCGGGCCACAATGCCGTTGAGCTGCTCCAGCCGGTCCTTGTGGGAGAAGACCTCCTGTCCCAGCTTGCGCCGGTCCAGTTGGCCGGCTGCGTCAAACGCGCCGGGGAAGGAGACACCGATCTCATCCCGCAGGGGAGCGCAGGTCTCCAACATCTCATGGTACAGGGCGTCGCAGTCGATGACCTCGCCCCCCAGGGAGCGGATGGCCCGCAGGGCGCTGGACTTGCCCGCGCCGGTGCCGCCGGTGAGGCCCAGCACCACCCGCTCACTGTCCGCCTCCACCACATGGAAGCCGGCGGCCTTTTTCAGCCGGTTGCCGATGGCCAGACCCAATCCCCGGTTGTCCGGGCACTGGGCGAAGATCTCCGTCACATCGCTGGTGTCAAAGGTCCGCAGGGCGTCGAACACCCGCTGGGCCTGGACCAGCTTGTCGCCTACAGGCCCCAGGGTGTGGACCTCCTGCTCCCGGAACAGGTCCACAAACTCCTCGAAGCAAATGACGCCGGAGGTGGGCCCCACCCGCCGCAGGATCTCCTGGGCGGACTTCTCCGGCGCGCCGGTGATGACGGTGACCGGCGCCTTGGGGGCGTAGTGGCGGTACTTCATGCCGGGGGCTTTGGGCTTCTCGCCCTCCGCCAGGGCGCCGTTGACGGCCTTATCCACGTCGATCTTGCCGATGAGCCGCTCCAGGTCCTCCAGGGGCAGTCCGCCGGGACGCAGCAGCCTGGGCGGGTCGCAGGTCAGGTCCAGAATCGTGGACTCCACACCCACCGCACAGGGACCGCCGTCCACCACGCCGCTGATCCGGCCGTCCATATCCTCCAGCACGTCCTGGGCAGTCGTGCAGCTGGGCCGGCCGGAGAGGTTGGCGCTGGGGGCCGCGATGGGGATGCCCGCCTCCCGGATGATCGCCAGCGTCACCGGGTGGTTGGGGCAGCGCACCGCCACCGTGTCCAGCCCGGCGGTGGTCTCGTCCGGGATGATGGGCCGCCGCTTCAGGATCATAGTCAGGGGGCCGGGCCAGAATTTCCGGGCCAGCACATAGGCCAGGGGCGGCACGTCGGCGCAGTAGCGGGGCAGCCACTGGGCGCCGGTCACATGGATGATGAGGGGATTGTCCTGGGGCCGGCCCTTGGCCTCAAAGATCCGCTTCACCGCGGTGCCGTCCAGAGCGTTGGCCCCCAGGCCGTACACCGTCTCCGTGGGGATGCCCACCAGGCCGCCGTCCCGCAGGATCTTGGCCGCTGCGCCGATCTTGTCCTCGATCTCCTTCTGCTGACCCTTGGTGTCCCGCAGGTCAAAATATCGTGTCTGCATATCTCTTCGCCTCTATCTCTCTTCGCCGGAGATCTCCCCGGCCTTATTGCTTACTCTTTCTGCGTCTCCAAAGGGCTCCGCGGCGTCCCGGCAGGCTGCCGGAAGTGCAGCCCCTCCACGGCGCCGCTCTATCCGGGCCGCCGTACAGCTCTGTTTTATGGTTCCCCGCCGCCGTTCTTCAGCTTCTCCGCCTGGTCGGCGGTCACCAGGGCGTCGATGAGCTCATCCAGTTCCCCGTCCAGGACTGCGTCGATCCGGTACAGCGTCAGGCCGATCCGGTGATCCGTCACCCGGCCCTGGGGGAAGTTGTAGGTGCGGATCTTCTCGCTGCGGTCGCCGCTGCCCACCTGACTCTTCCGCTCTCTGGCGATGTCGGCATCCTGCTTTTCCCGCTCGATCTCATACAATCTTGACGCCAAAAGGCGCATGGCCTTGTCCCGGTTCTGGAACTGGCTGCGCTCCTGCTGGCATTCCACTACCAGGCCGGTGGGCCGGTGGATCAGCCGCACGGCGGAGGACGTCTTGTTCACATGCTGGCCGCCCGCGCCGCTGGCCCGGTAGACCTGCATCTCGATATCCGCAGGGTCCAGCTTCACGTCCACCCCTTCCGCCTCCGGCAGCACGGCCACCGTGGCGGCGGAGGTCTGGATGCGGCCATTGGACTCCGTCACCGGCACCCGCTGGACCCGGTGGACGCCGCTCTCGAATTTCAGCCGGGACCAGGCGCCCTCGCCTTCAATGAGGACGCTGCACTCCTTCACGCCCCCCAGCTCCGTCTCGTTCAGCTCCACGGTGTCGGTC
>NZ_CAKVVF010000019.1:0-29632 GCF_934833455.1 Oscillibacter sp. KLE 1728 | reverse complement strand
CGGTCATGGCCACCAGATTGCCCCGCTCCTGCCAGGCCCGGACGATGCGGATCTTGTGCTCCGGGGACACCCGGGCATACACGCTGACCCTGGGTACGAACTCCCGCAGTTCCTCATCGCTCATGGACTCAATAACGGCACCCTCCACGGCCTCGGTGCCGGGGGTGAGGATGCCGATCTCCTTGGCGATGGCGGAGGCGGTGACCTTGTGGTCGCCGGTAATCATGATGGGCCGGATACCGGCGGCGATGCACTCACCGACGGCCGCCTTGGACTCCTCCCGGGGCGGGTCCATCATGGCGATGAGGCCCAGGAACTGGAGGTCGTTCTCATCCTCCAGGCCGATGGCGGGGGCGGTCAGCATCCGCTTGCCGAAGGCCAGCACCCGCAGGCCCTGCTGGGACAGCTCCTCGTTCATCCGCTCGATCTCCGCCTTCTCCTCCGGAGAGAGGCGAGTGCGGCCCAGCATCACGTCCACGGCCCCCTTGGTCAGCATGGTCAGGCCGTCCGGCAACTGGTGGACCGTGCTCATCAGCTTCCGGTCGGAGTCAAAGGGCAGCTCCGCCAAACGGGGATACTTGCCCCGCGCCTCCGCCTCGTCGAAGCCGTAGCTCTCGCCCAGGCGCACCAGGGCGGTCTCTGTGGGGTCTCCCACCTCTCCGGATTCGTTCACCGTGGCGTCGCTGCATAACAGGGCGGCACGCAGCAGCTCCCGCTGTTCCGGGCGAGAGAAGTCCGCCCCGTCCGCCGGGATGATCTGGCCCCCGGTGCAGAGCTTCTTCACAGTCATCTTGTTCTGAGTCAGGGTACCGGTCTTGTCGGAGCAGATGACGGACACGCTGCCCAGGCCCTCCACCGCCTGGAGCTTGCGGATGATGGCGTGCTCCCTGGCCATCTTCTGGGTGCCGAAGGACAGTACGATGGTGACGATGGAGCTGAGGGCCTCCGGAATGGCGGCCACTGCCAGGGCCACGGCAAAGAGGAAGGCGTTCATCACATTCTCGCCCCGCAGGAACACACTGACGGCAAAGAGGAGGGCGCAGATGACCAAAATGCCGATGGAGAGCTTGCGGCCGAACTGGTCCAGGCTCACCTGAAGAGGGGTCTTTTTCTCCTCTGTGCTCTTCAGCAGGGCGGCGATCCTGCCCATCTCTGTGTGCATACCGGTGGATGTCACCAGGAACCGGGCCCGGCCATAGGTGACGAAGCAGCCGGAGAACACCATGTTCTTGCGGTCTCCCAGCGGCACGTCGCCGTCGATGTCCGCCAAGTCCTTCTCTACCGGCAGGCTTTCGCCGGTGAGGGCGCTCTCCGCGCACTTCAGGCTGGCGCACTCCAGCAACCGGCCGTCGGCGCAGATGGAGTCGCCGGCCTCCAGCACCACCACGTCGCCCACGGTGACCTCCCGGCCGGGGAGCTGGACTACCTGACCGTCCCGCACCACCTTGGCGGTGGGGGCGGACATCTGCTTCAAGCTGTCCAGGGACGCGGTGGCCTTCACCGTCTGCACCGTGCCCAATATGGCGTTCATGGTGATGACCGCCAGGATGACCGCCATGCTCTCCACATCCCCCAGGATGGCGGAGACGACGGCGGCTAAGATCAGAATGATTACCAGAAAGTCCGCGAACTGCTCCAGAAAAATCCGCAGGACGCTCTTCCTCCCGCCCTCCTGCAGCTCATTGGGGCCATAATGCTCCAGGCGGCGGGCGGCCTCCGCGCCAGTCAGGCCCTCCGGGGTGCTGCTCAACTCCTGAAACAGCTCTTCCCGGCTCTTCTGCCAGATGGTCTTTTCCGTTTTCATAAAACTCCTTCTTTCCGGCAAGACGCAAAAAAGACGAGACTTTTGCGTCAATGCCTCTGCATTGATACAAAAGTCTCGCCGTTTCAACCCGAAGCGGGGCCGAAGCCCGTACTGACGCCGTTGGGTACACAATCAAATGTGCCAGCTACTCCCTTTTGGTACTGAAGGCACTATACTCCATTTTCCCCACATTGTCAATCCCTAATCTTCCACTATTTTCATTTTTTCCGCCGGTCTAACAGCCAGCCGATGCCCATGACCGCGGCGTACACCACCAGATAGTACAGCACGGTCACTCCATACCCGGCAAAGGCGGCATACACCATAAAAGCACAGGCGCACAGGGCCAGAGCCGGCATGACGAACCGCCGGAAAGGGTTCAGGTCCGTGCTCTTCCGCATGAATTGAATGAACATGGGCACATACATGCCGTACAGAGTGATGATCGGCAGCTCCGAGGAGTCGAAGCTGAAGGGACCGAACCAGGGGCCGCCCACGTTGGCGCCATAGAAGTACACCAACCACAGTGCGGAGAGGCCCAGGCTAACCAGGGCGGAGTTGCCCGCCATATTGGTCACCGGGTCCACCTGGCGGAACAGCTCCGGCATCGGTCCTTCGTTCCGGACCGCCAGAGCGTACATCCCCCGACAGCAGGAGAGCGTTAAGCCGTTCAGGGTCCCCAGGCAGGAGATGACGATCAGCACGAACACCACTGTGCCCGCCGTCTCCCCGAACACCCGCTGGAAGGCCATCTTGGCCGCTGCCTCGCCGCTGGCCATCAGCTCCTCCGTCGTCACTGCGCCGGTGAGACCGATGTAGTAGAGAATATAGGTGAGCACCACGATAAAAGAGCCCACCACCAGGGCTCGGGGCAGGGTCCGCTTGGCATCCCGCAGCTCCGCGTTGATGGAGGTGGCCAAGATCCACCCCTCATAGGCGAAAGCTACCGCCACGGTAGAGGCCATCAGCCCCTCGCCGGTGGAGATGGCGCCGGTACTCATGGTGGCGAAGTTCTCCGCCATGCGGCCGTTCATCATGCCCACCGCCGCGCCGCAGACGGCCATCAGCGCCAGGGGGATCATCTTGATAACAGTGGTGGACACCTGGAATCTGCCTGCCAGCCTGGGTGCCAGGGCGTTGAGCACGTGGTCCAGGCACAGCATCGCCCCGGCGATGGTCATGCAGGCGCCGCCGGTGATGTCCCAGCCCAGCAGTACACAGAAGTACCGGGCGGAGATCCAGGCCAGGGCGGACACCAGGCAGGGCGTGTACAGCACTGCCATGAACCAGCCCACGTAGTAGGCGTACCGCCGGCCCACGGTGGCCTCGGCGTAGTCCACCAGGCCGCTGACCTTTTCATACCGGGTGGCCATGGTGGCGAACACATAGGAGCAAATAATCATGATGGCGCCCACGATTCCCCACGCCAGGATCCCCAGAGGCATGTTGCCCTTGGTGGCCTGGAGCACCTTTTCCGCCTTGAAAAACACACCGGAGCCAATGACGATTCCCACTACCATGCAGATGGCCGTGGGCAGGCCGTACCGCTTTTCCATGGCTCTCCCCTTTCTCTATTTAAAGCTTTCCTGTGGCATCCCTTTAAAGGGCAGTAGAAGAAGGATACCACAACTCTGCACAAATTGCAATCTATTTTCTGCGCTTTTCGACAGCAGTATGCAAAAAAAACGCCCCCATTCCGGGGCGTGTTTCTTTGGTCATGCTGTGATCTTTTTTGTAAGCGCCGAGCTGCTTGCTCTCCCATTACTTGGAACACAATGTCCCGCATCCGGTCCCGGGTGTCGCATCCCCCAGCCGCTTGGCGCGGCCGGGGGCCCTGCATCTCACTGGTGCGGGCAGGCAGAGCCCGCCCGCGCCAAGGTCCCGGCTCCGCCGGAACGCTTGAATGCCGGACGCTCGGCACCCACGCTGCACTCACTCTCCCATCACTTGGAACACAATGTCCCGCACCCGGTCCCGGGTGTCGCACTCGATGAGGGTCAGGTTCTGCCAGGGCCCTACGGTGATTTTGCCGTTCACAAAAGGCACCGTGATGAAGGGGGACAGCAGCGCCGCCTTGATGTGGGAGGATCCATTGTCGTCATGCCAGGTCTCATGATGCCAGTAAGGCACCACCCGCCCCTTCTCATCCAGATAGGGGGAGAACACATCCAGCGCCGCCTTCAGGTCGTGGTTCACAATGCCCGGCTCGAACTCCAGGGTCGTCAGGCCCGCCACGCCGCCGGTGGTGAAGCCGGTGACCGTCCCGGCAGAGATGCCGTGCTGCCGGCATGCCTCCTCCACTGCGTGCTGAAAGTCCTCCGTCACGTCGATCATGCCCATGTGGGCCTTGGTGTGGTATGTCTTTTTCTCCGTGTAAACTGCCATCTTCCATGCCTCCTCTGTTTTTTGCATTGTAACACAGTTCCGCCCATGTTACAATGGGAGAAGAGCATTCCCCGCCCTCCGGCGGGAGAGAGGAGGCAGCCGCCCATGGAGTGCGGAATCGTCACCGTGGACCTCCACGGCAGGAACACCTATCAGGCCAAGGTCACGGTGGATGCCCTGCTCCGCCGGGCCGGGGCCGGGACGTACCGGCTCCGCCTGATCCATGGCTGTCATCAGGGCACGGCCCTGCGGGACTTTCTCCAGGTGGAATACGGGCACCACCCGCAGGTGAAGCGCCTGCTCCGCTCCCCCGACGGGGGCGCCACAGATCTGGTGCTGCGGGAAATGACGGAATGATTGAGGAGGTGCGCCTATGCGCATTGCGCTGATCCAGATGCCGGTGCTTCCAGACAAAGTGAAAAATATCCAGACCGCCTGCGGCAAAATCCGGGAGGCGGCCAAGAATGGAGCGGACTTCGCCGTGCTGCCGGAGATGTTCTGCTGCCCCTACGACAACAGCTGCTTCGGCGCCTACGGCGAACCGGAGGGCGGCGAGGCCCAGACGGCCCTGTCCCACCTGGCAGCGGAGCTGGGGCTCTACCTCGTGGGCGGGACTGTGCCGGAGCTGTCGGAGGGCCGGATCTACAACACCAGCTACGTCTACGGCCCCGACGGCCGCCAGCTGGCCAAGCACCGGAAGGCCCACCTGTTTGATATCGACGTCCAGGGGGGACAGCGGTTCCGGGAGTCGGACACCCTCTCCCCGGGAAATGCCATCACCACCTTCGAGACGGCCTTCGGCACCATGGGGCTGTGCGTCTGCTTCGACCTGCGGTTCGAGGAGCTGGCCCGGTGCATGTGCCTGCGGGGGGCAAAGGTGATCTTCGTGCCGGCGGCCTTCAACATGACTACCGGCCCCGCCCACTGGGAACTTCTCTTCCGCCAGCGGGCAGTGGACAACCAGTGCTTCACCGTGGGGGTCTCCCCCGCCCGGGACGAACAGGGCTCCTACGTGGCCTACGGCAACTCCATCGCCGTGGATCCCTGGGGCGCCGTGCTCTGCCGGGCCGGGGCGGAGGAGACAACCCTGTACGCGGACCTGGACGTGGAACGGCTGGAGGCGGTACGGGCCCAGCTGCCCATCCTCTCCGCCCGGCGGACGGATCTGTATGAGGTGCGGGAGAAGTGAGCGGCACAGTCTTCGGCGCATTCTATGACGTGGTCCGGCGGATCCCCGCCGGAAGTGTGTCCACCTACGGCCAGGTGGCGCGGCTGGCCGGGATGCCACGGAGCGCCCGGCTGGTGGGATATGCCATGGCGTCCTGTCAGGACCCAACCGTGCCCTGCCACCGGGTGGTGGACCGCTTCGGCGGCACCAAGGCGGCCTTCGACACCTTTGCCCCCGGCACCCAGCGGGCCCTGCTGGAGGCGGAGGGTGTGGCCTTTCGCCTGGACGGCACGGTGGATCTGGAACAGTGCCTCTGGACACCGGAATCATAAAAACATGAGGAGAGCGGCTTTTGCCGCTCTCCTCTGCTCGTTTCTCACAGCTTCCGGCTGTTGTATGCCTCAATGCCGTGGGCCAGGACCTCCATGGCCCGCCGCAGATCCGCCTGCTTCAGGATATAAGCCAGCCGGACCTCGTCCCGGCCCTTGCCGGGGGTGCCGTAGAAGCCCTCGCCGGGTGCGAACATGACGGTCTCCCCGTTGTCCTGGAACTCCTCCAGCAGCCAGGTCTGGAACTTGTCGGTGTCATCCACCGGCAGCTTGGCCATGAGGTAGAAAGCGCCCTTGGGGCACTCGCACACCACGCCGGGGATCTGAGATAGGCCCTCCATGCAGGTATCCCGCCGCCTGTGGTACTCCTCCCGCACGGCGGAGAAGTAGTCGGAGCCTACGCCGTACAGGGCGGCAGCGCCCAGCTGGTCCAGCGTGGCCGCGCACAGGCGTCCCTGGCAGATCTTCAGGGCCTGGGCCATCAGTTCCCGGTTCCGGGACACCAGGATGCCCACCCGGGCGCCGCAGGCGGAGAACCGCTTGGAGATGGAGTCCACCACCACCACGTTCTCGGCCGCATCGTCAAACTGGGCCATGGAGGCCAGAGGCTCGCCGCCGTAGACGAACTCCCGGTACACCTCGTCGCTGATAAGGAACAGGCCGTGCTCTTTGGCGATGTCCGCCATCAGGCGCATCTCCTCCGGGGAGAGGACCACGCCGGTGGGGTTGCCGGGGTTGGTCACCAGGATGGCCCGTGTGTGCTCGTTGATCAGGGGCTCGATTCGCGCCCGGTCGGCGTAGCGGTAGCCCTCCTCCGGAGTTGTGGGGATAGGCCGGATCACGCCGCCGGTGACACTGACAAAGGTGTTGTAATTGGGATAGAAGGGCTCCGGGATCAGGATCTCGTCTCCCTCGTCCAGAATGCAGGTCAGGGCCATCTGCAGCGCCTCGCTGCCGCCGGCGGTGGCGTAGATGTCCGATTGCTCCAGGTGGATGCCCAGGTTGGCGTAGTAGCCCTGCACCGCCGTCAGAAACTCGGACACGCCGGGGGCCGCCGCATAGGCCAGCACCGGGTCCTGGAAATTCTTCACCGCGTCAAAGAAGGCCTTGGGCGTCTCAATGTCCGGCTGGCCGATATTCAGATGATAGATCTTGCGGCCCTTGGCCTCTGCCGCCAGCTCATAGGGCAGAAACTTCCGCATGGGAGAGAGCTCACACCGCTGAATCTTGCTGGAAAATTTCATAAAAAAGACCTCCTTGGTCGGATTTTGTAATCTCATTTACGGCGGCCGGCAATAAAAAACGCCCCTGACATCTCTGTCAGGGGCGAACATTCCATTCCGCGGTACCACCCTGATCTGCCTCCAAATGGGAGGCATCTCATGTCATCCGGTAACGGGGATGGGCCGTTCCGCTCCTCGCGGACTGCTCCAGAGTGGCTGCCGTGCGGCGTGGGCTGGGGGCTTGCACCGTCTCCCCCTCGCTTCTAAGCCGGTTTCGCAGGGCTGGCTCTGTCATCGCGTTTATGATAGTCCCATTATACGTCTTTGCGGGGATTTGTCAAGCAGAGGTTTTCAGAAATCTCCGCTGAAGGCCTGCATCCGTCAGGTCTCCTCTTCCGTCGGGAAGGGAGGCTCGTCCGCCTCCGGGGCGGGCGCGCCGCCCATCTGCATCTCCTGCCACTGGGCACGGGTGATCAGCAGCTGCCTGGGCTTGGAGCCCTCGAAGGGCCCCACGATGCCCCGTTCCTCCATCTGGTCCACCAGGCGGGCGGCCCGGGAGTAGCCCAGCTTCAGCCGGCGCTGGAGCATGGAGACAGAGGCCTGCCCGGTCTCCAGCACCACCTCCACGGCGGCGGGGAGCAGCTCGTCCCCCTCGTCCTCTCCGGCCTCCGGCGCCGCGGCCGCGGCGCCCTTGCCGCCTTTCTCCTTCTCCTGCATGGACTCCTCGATCTTGGCCATGACCTCATCGGAGTAATGCGCCTCACCGGACTGCTTCACGAACTCCACCACCCGTTCGATCTCCTCCGGAGAGATGAAGCAGCCCTGGACGCGGGTGGGCTTGCCCTGGCCCAGGGGAGCGTAGAGCATATCGCCCTTGCCCACCAGCTTCTCCGCGCCGGTGTTGTCCAGGATGATTCTGGACTCCAGAGAGGATGCCACAGCAAAGGCGATGCGGCTGGGAATGTTGGCCTTCATGAGGCCGGTGATCACATCTGCGGAGGGCCGCTGGGTGGCGATCACCAGATGGACGCCGGCGGCGCGGCCCATCTGGGCCACCCGGCAGATGGACTCCTCCACCTCCTTAGCAGCCACCAACATCAGGTCGGCCAACTCATCAATGACCACCACCACGCTGGGCAGCGTCTCCAGGTCCTCACTGGCCCGGGCCAGGCGGTTGAACTCCTCCAGCTTCTTCACACCATGCTCAGAGAAGGTCTTGTACCGCTTCATCATCTCGAACACCGCCCATTGGAGGGCACCAGCGGCCTTTTTGGGATCCGTCACCACCGGGATCAGCAGGTGGGGAATGCCGTTGTAGGGGGCCAGCTCCACCATCTTGGGATCCACCATGATAAAGCGGACCTCATCCGGGGTGGACTTGTACAGCAGCGACACAATCAGGGAGTTGGTGCACACGGACTTGCCGGATCCGGTGGTGCCGGCGATCAGCACGTGGGGCAGACGCTCGATATCCCCCACGATGTTCCGGCCGCCGATATCCCTTCCCAGGGCGAAAGCCACTTTGGACTTGTGCTCTGTGAACTCCCGGGACTCGATCACGTCCCGGATCAGCACCGGCGTCACCTGCTTGTTGGGCACCTCGATGCCCACCACGGAGATCTTGTCTGGAATGGGGGCGATCCGCACGCCGGAGGCCCCCAGGGCCAGGGCGATATCATCCGACAGGTTGGTGATCTTGCTGAGCTTCACGCCCTGGTCCAGCACGAACTCATACCGGGTGACGGAGGGGCCGTGGACCACGTCTCCGGCAGTGGCGTCCACACCGAAGCTGGTGAGGGTCTCCGCCAGGCGGCGGGAGTTGTTCCGCAGCTCTGCGCCGGTCTCGGCATAGTTTTCCTCCCGGCTCTCCTGCAGCAGGGTAATGGGGGGGAACTGATAGGTGTCCGCATCCTCCGTCAGCTTCTGCTCAATCTCCGCGGTCACCGCTGCCGTAGCGGCGGCTACCTCCTGGGCCACGGCCTTCTTCCCCGCCGCCGGGGCAGGCGGGGCGGCAGGCGCCGCGGGGGCGGGCTCCGGAACGGACACCTCTTCCGCCACGGGCTCCGGGGTGGGAGCGGCCTTGGCGCGGGCCGGAGACGGCGCAGGTTCCAGCGCCGCCTGCTCCGCCTCCTTGTCGGAGAGCACCTGGTCCGGCGTCTTCATCTTGTCGGACTTATGCCGGAAGAAGCCGGTAAACCGGCCGGACTCTTCCTCCGGCTGTGCGGGCGGCTTCTCGCCGTCCAGGGGAATGTCGATGGCGGGCCTGCTCTGGCGCTCTCCCCGCCGCTGGGGCGGCTCCGCAGGAGCGATGTGGACGGCGGGCGTAGGCTCCGGCTCCTCCTCGTACTCCGGCCGGTTCCGTACCATCTCCAGAACGGCGGAGGGCGTCACATGCAGGGCCGCCAGCAGCAGAACCGCCAGCAGCAAGCCGAAGAGAAAGAGAGACACCACCTTGGAGACCGCCAGCACCGCCGCCTCCGCCAGCAGGCCGGAAACGGCGCCGCCCGCCTTCAGGGCAAGGCCCGCCGTCCAGAGATTCTTCAAAACGCCCCAGCCGTTCAGCGCATAGTCTCCCCCTGCGAAAATGGTGTGGAACAGCGCTCCTGCCAGCAGCGGCAGCAGCAGGGCGCAGGTGGTCCGCAGGGTGACCGGGCGGCCCCGGTGCAGCAGCAGGATCCCTCCTGCCAGCAGCATAGCAGGGCCGGCCAGCCAGTAGCCGTAGCCGAACAGTCCCTTCAGGAGCTTGGCCAGCAGGTCGATGAGGATCGCCTGCACGCCGCAGTAGCTCACCAGCACACACAGCGCCAGCACCAGCAGTATCACGCCCCCCACCTCCCGGCGGATGGGACGCTTCTGAGGCTGCTTACCCTTGGCCGTGCGTGAGCCGGAGCGGCTGCCGCTCTTTTTCGTTGTCGTCTTCTTCTGCGTTGAGGATGCCATGCTTCTCTCCTTCGAGGTTCCAATCTCCTTTGTTTACCGTCAATGCAGCGCAACGGAGATGCGCCGCAAAATCTTCGGTTTTCCAGAGGCCCTTTCCTGAGCGGCCTGGCCGAACCTGCCCGTTCCAGGGTCTGGCTCCGCCGGACGCCTGATGCCGCTTCCGCCGCGGACGTGCTCTGCGCACCAAAGGCAAGTTACTTCAGCACAAGTGTCAGCGCCAGCACGATCAGGCCCACTGCCCAGCAGTAATACGCGAACCAGCCGAACTTGCCTTTATCGGCGATCATCTTCAGCAGGCGGATACAGATATAGCCCACCACGGCGGCCACCGCCACTCCCACCAGATACACGGGAATATCCGATACGATGATGGAATTCTCCTGAATGGCGTCCTTCAAGGTCAGGATGTTGGCCCCCAGGACGGCAGGGATGGACAGCAGGAAGGAAAAGCGCACCGCAAACTTGCGGTCAAAGCCCACAAAGCAGCCGGCGGTGATAGTGGTGCCGGAGCGGGAGATGCCGGGGCAGGTAGCGATGGCCTGGGCAATGCCCACCAGCAGCACATCCAGCAGCTTGGCGCTCCGCTCCGTCTTGCGTCCTTTTTTTACCCGGTCGCTGGCGAACAGCAGAAAGCCCGTCACGATCAGAGCCCCCGCCACGAAATAGATATTGCCGGACAGGCCCTCCACCAGATCCTTCACCGGCAGCACCACAAACAGGGGCAGCGTGCCCACGATAATCAGCAGGATCATCCGCCGTGCCGGCGGGATGGGGTTGGGTGTGGTGCCGCGAACCAGATCGCGGACGCCGTCGATCAGCTCCACGATCATGTCCCGGATATCCTGCCAGTAGGCCGCGAACACTGCCACCAGGGTTCCCAGGTGCAGCAGCACGTCAAAAAAGTCCGGCGTCGCCGGAACGCCCGCCTGGCCCAGGAAGTGCTCCGCAATGGCCAGATGGCCGGAGCTGGAGATGGGCAGGAACTCCGCCAGGCCCTGGATCAGGCCCAGCAGGATGGATGACAGCAAAGACAATGGATTCAATCCCCCAGTCATTTAAAATCGCACATACATGCTTGAGTATATCACGGCCAGGCTGAAAATTCCAGTCATATTTCCGCATAGCCCGGAGAAAAGCAAAAAACAGACCGGCCGTTCAGGACCGGTCTGCTCATTTGTATGCAGCGGCCGAAGGCGGTTCACGTCTCCTCCAGCGTCTCCAGCGCGGCCTTGGCCGCCGCCTGTTCGGCCTCTTTCTTGCTGTGGCCGGAACCGGCGCCGATGGGCAGTCCGTTGAGCTGCACCTCCGCCTGGAAGGTCTTGTCGTGGTCCGGCCCCGCCTCGCCGGTCATGTGGTAGGTGAGCACCTGATCCGCCTGGCGCTGGACCAGTTCCTGCAGAGCCGTCTTGTAGTCCCGGCGGCGCTCCTCCACTACCTCTTCCTTCTCTGCGTCCAGCAGGCAGCGGTGGATCAGGGCGGAGGCCGCCTCGATCCCCCCGTCCAGGTACACAGCAGCAAACACCGCCTCCGTGGCGTCTGCCAGGATGGAGATCCGCTCCCGGCCACCGCCAGCCTCCTCGCCCCGGCCCAGCTTCAGATACTGGCCCAGGCCCAGCTTCTGCGCCACTTCATACAGGCTCTGCTCACACACCAGGGCCGCCCGGATGCGGGTCAGGTCCCCCTCCGGAAGGTCCGGGTGCTGGCAGAAGAGAAACTCCGCTGTCACAAAGCCCAGCACGGAGTCCCCCAGGAACTCCAGCCGCTCATTGCTGCGCAGCCCACCGGCCCGGTGCTCGTTGGCGTAGGAGCTGTGGTTCAGCGCCTCCTCGAGAAGAGCCTGGTTGCGGAAGGTGTAATTCAGTTTTTTCTCCAGATCCCGCATATCGTCCACTCCCAAAAGGAAGCCCCGCTCTGCGCGGGGCGTTCCTGCAAGTTATCCGTTCAGCTTGCCTGCCACGTAATTCACCGCGTCGCCCACGGTCTTGATGGCCTTGACCTCGTCCTCCGCCGTCTGTCCCAGCTCGAACTCCTCCTCCATGGCCATCACCAACTCCACCAGGTCCACAGAGTCGGCGCCCAGGTCGTCTTCAAAGGAGGTCTCCAGCGTCACCTCGTCCAGCTCCATACCAAACTGCTCGGACACCAAATCCTTCATGGTCTGAAAAATTTCCTCATTCGACATGTCGTTCACCCCTCAAGGAAAAATGGTTCTGTGCCTTGCTGGGGTAATCATACGGCAATCTCTACGGCGGTGTCAATAGGAAATCAATTTTTTTCCATGCCGGGCTGGACCCGCATGTGTTCGATGTTGGCCTGAATGTCCGCGATGAAACCGCTTTCCGCATACTCCTTGGCCCGCAGCACCGCATTTTCGATGGCCCTGGCGTTGGAACCGCCATGGGCCTTGATCACCGGCTTTTGGATCCCCAGGAAGGGTGTGCCGCCCACCTCGCTGGGATCCAGCAGCTTTTTCATCTGCCCCAGATCCCCTTTCACCAGACCGGCGGCCAGCTTGGTCTTGGTGCTGGAGAGGAACATCTCCTTCAGGGACTTGAGCAGGAACTTGCCTACGCCCTCCATGGTTTTCAGCATCACATTGCCGGTGAAGCCGTCGGTAACGATCACATCGGCGGTGCCCATCATGGCCTCGTTGGCCTCCACATTGCCGATGAAGTGGATGCGGCCGGCCTCCCCAGCCTCTTTCAGCAGGGCGTAGGTCTCATGGCGCAGGGTGTCGCCCTTCTCCTCCTCCGCACCGATGTTCAGAAGGCCCACCCGGGGCTTTTCGATGCCCATGACCCGCTGGGCGTAGTAGCTGCCCAGGTACGCAAACTGGAGCAGGTACTCCGGCGTGCACTCGGCGTTGGCGCCGCAGTCGCAGAGGACCGCCCGTCCCCCGGCGGTGGGAATCTGGGGCCCCATGGCGGCCCGGCGGATGCCCCGAATGCGCTTGACCACCAGCGTGGCCCCGGAGAGCAGCGCCCCGGTGGACCCGGCGGAGACAAAGGCGTCTCCCGCGCCGTCCTTCAGCAGGTTCAATCCCACGGTCAGGGAGGAGTCTGGCTTCTGCTTGAAGGCCATGGCGGGGTCATCCGCGATCTCCACCACCTCTTTGGCGTCCTTGATCTCCACCCCTGCGGGCAGACTCTTCTGGCCGCAGGCCTCCACGGCCTTCAGCACCTCCGCCGTCCGGCCCACCAGAATGATCTCCACCCCATGGTTCCGGTTGGCGTCCAGCGCGCCCCGGACGATTTCCAGCGGCGCGTTGTCTCCGCCCATTGCGTCTACAATGATCTTCATGCTTCCCGCACCTCCTGCTTGATTTGGTCGATGATGGCCAGTGAACGGGCCGACAGCTCCGCGTTCTTATTCCGCTTCCCCTTCACCCGATGGTCCAGGGGCGGCATGATGCCGAAGTTGATATTCATGGGCTGGAACATCGTGACGGAGGGATTGGACACATACAGCCCCAGAGCGCCGATGGCGGTCTCCCGGGGGAAATCGACGGGCGGCCTGCCGGTCAGGCGCCGAGCGGTCTCCACCCCCACCAGAAAGCCGGAGGCGGCGGACTCCACATATCCCTCCACGCCGGTCATCTGGCCGGCAAAGGAGAGCCGGGGCTCCGCTTTCAGCCGGTAGTACCGGTCCAGCAGCCGGGGAGAGTTCAAAAAGGTATTCCGGTGCATGACGCCGTAGCGCAAAAACTCCGCATCGTGGAGGGCGGGGATCATGGAGAACACCCGCCGCTGCTCCGGGAATTTCAGGTGGGTCTGGAAGCCCACCAGGTTGTACACCGTGCCGTCGGCGTTGTCCCGCCGCAGCTGCACCACGGCGTAGGGCTCCTTTCCCGTGCGGGGATCCTTCAGCCCCCGGGGCTTCAGGGGGCCGTAGCAGAGGGTATCGTGGCCCCGGCGGGCCATGACCTCCACGGGCATACAGCCCTCAAATACCATCTTGTCCTCAAAGCCGTGGACCGGGGCCTCCTGGGCCGTGGTCAGCTCCTTCCAGAAGGCGTCGTACTCCTCCTCGGTCATGGGGCAGTTGACATAGTCCGCCGTCCCCCGGTCATACCGGGAGCCGAACCAGGCCTTGTCCATGTCCACGCTCTCGGCGGTGACCAGGGGGGCCGCCGCGTCGTAGAAGTGGAGGGCGGTGTCCGCCCCCAACAGGGACTGGAGCCGCTCCGCCAGGGCGTCGGAGGTCAGGGGGCCGGAGGCGATGACCACCTCCCCCTCCGGGATCTCGGTCACCTCGCCGGGCACCACGGTGATATGGGGGTGGCTGCGGATCTGCTCCGTCACCATGCGGGCGAAGCCGTGGCGGTCCACCGCCAGGGCGCCGCCGGCCTCCACCCGGGTGGCGTCGGCGCACTGGAGGATCAGGGAGCCCAGCCGCCGCAGCTCCTCTTTCAAAAGGCCCACAGCGTTTTCCAGCTGGTCGCTCCGCAGGGAGTTGGAGCAGCACAGCTCCGCGAAGTATTCCGTCTCATGGGCGGGGGTCTTTTTTTCCGGCTTCATCTCCCGGAGGGTGACGTCGATACCCCGCTGGGCCAGCTGCCAGGCAGCCTCCGAGCCGGCCAGGCCGGCGCCGATAACTGTTACATTCATAGTTTGGATCCTTTATCTATCGTTGGTTGATGGTGCGTCCCATGGGACGGGGAATCTGGCTCCCGCCAGGGGGCCGTTTCCACGGGGGATGCGCCCCCCATTCTCTTTTTGTTCTTGACAAAAAGAGAATGCGCCGCGCCCGGTGGAAGAGAAAAAATCGCTTTTGGTCGCAACTTTGCACATTCGTGCAAAGTTGCTGTACGGGGGTCGGCGTAAGATGGTGCCTGCGGGGTTGCGAGGGCTTCCCGACGGGCGCGGCGGAGTACGGTGCAGACTTGAACACTGACTCCCGCGGCGCGGTTCCGACAAAAATCGGGGTGCAAGGACGCATTTGACCAGCTTCTCTTTCCGCGCGTTCCGCTTCGCTACGCGCTGCCCCGGCGGTCGTGGGGGCTTGCACCAGCTCCCGTCAACCGCCAAGCCAGCGGCAGCGAAAAGAGAAGCCCCTCAATGCGATGACCACCCCGACGATCTCCGCACCATCCGCCACGGGACGGCAGTCCCAGAAATTGCAGAAGATGATAGCGTGCCCGAAGGCAGGCCAAAATCGGCGCTTGCACCGATCCGCCGACCCCCGTCGCGCGGAGGCGCGAACGCGCCGGAGCGCGTCTAAGCGGTCTTTTCTTTTGGACCGTGCACGGCCCGTTTTCTTTTCCACAAGAGGGAAAAGAAAATGGGGGGTGCATCCCGCTGGACCAGCCCCCTGCGGGAGCAGAAGTCCCCGTGGCCGCCGGACGGCGGCCCGTATCACCTTAGCTCCTCTGGTCGCTGCGTCCCAGCAGATAGTCGGTAGTAACGCCGAAGTAGTCCGCCATTTTCATCAATCCCGGCACATCCGGATAATGCCCGCCGCCCTCATAATTTTGGTATTGGCGAGCACTGATTTCAAAAACAGCAGCCATCTGTGTCTGTGTCTTGCCAGACTCCTTGCGCAGTTGTCTGACCCGTTGTGCAAAATTTTCCATGCCCCACCCCTTGACTTGCAGTTTAATTTCGTGTATATTGTAAACACGAAATTAAACTACGATTTTGGAGATGATTCATCATGACTGACCCTCTGGACATTCTCTTCGAGAACCTCCTGGAGCACCTGGACGAAAACCTCCCCGGCACCTGCTGGCCGCTCTACCAGCGGGAGAGCCGCCTGGAGAATGCTCTGCTGGCCTCCCTGACCCCGGAGCAGATCGAACTGCTGGAGTCCTATCAGGCCGCCGCCTGGCGCTGCACGGAGCAGGAGGAGCGCTTCCTCTTCCGCTCCGGCTTCCGCCTGGCCCGGGAGCTGTCACTCTTCCCCGGCGGGCTTCTTCGCCTTTGACGCGGCCGTCTTTTTGGCCGCGGTCTTTCTGCTGGATGTGGTCTTGGCCGCCGCTTTGGAGGCCGTCTCCTTCTTGGCCGCAGGCTTCTTTGCGGCAGTCTTGGCAGCTGCCGGTTTCTTGGCGGCGCTCTTTTTCGCGGCGGTCTTGGCGGTGTCCGCCTTCTTCGCTGCGGCTGTCCGCCTGGCGGGCTTCTTCTCCGCTGTCTCCTCCGCCGCAGCGGCAGACTCCGCGCCCTCGGCGCTGTCCGCGGCCTTCTTCCTGGGATAGCCCCGCTTCTCCTCCGGCAGGAAGTTGCTGCATTCCGGATTGATGCAGAAGGGCTTCTTGAATCCCCGGCCCGCCTTCTTGAACATGGTGTGGCCGCAGACCGGGCAGTCGTCCTTCACCGGCACGTCCCAGGTCATGAAGTCGCACTTCGCCGTCTCGTCCTTGCTGTTCACATGCTCACAGCAGTAGTAGGTATACTGCTTACCGGTCTTCTTGCTGTTGCCGGTGCGCTTCATCAGCCGCCCGCCGCACTTGGGGCAGCGGCCCGGCATCTCCACCACCAGCGGCATGGTGAACGTGCACTCGGGGTAGCCGGGACAGGCCAGGAAGCGGCCGAACCGGCCGGACTTTACCACCAGATTCCGCCCGCACTCCGGGCAGATCTCCTCGCTGACCTCGTCGGGCACCTTGATGCGGGCGCCGTCCAGAGCCTTTTCGGCGTTCTCCAGGTCCTGCTCAAAGTCCCCGTAGAACTCCCGCAGCACGTCCTTCCAGGCGGTCTTTCCCTCCTCCACGGAGTCCAGCCGCTGTTCCATATTGGCGGTGAATTTCAGATCCGCGATGTCGGAGAACCGCTCTTTCATCAGGGCGGTCACCACACGGCCCAGGTTGGTGATGCGGAGGTACTTGCCCTCCTTCACCACGTACTCCCGGTCCAGGATGGTGGACACAGTGGGAGCGTAAGTGGAGGGGCGGCCGATGCCCTGCTCCTCCATGGCCCGGATCAGCGTGGCGTCTGTATAGTGGGCCGGGGGCTGGGTGAAGTGCTGCTCCCGGTCAAAGTCCTTCAGGGTCAGAGGTTCGCCCTCCCGCAGGGCGGGCAAGGGGGATTCCTTCTCCTCTTTCTCCTCGTCCTTGCCCTCCTCATACACGGCGGTGTAGCCGGAGAATTTCAGGCTGGAGGAGCTGGCCCGGAAGCTGTGTCCCGCCGCCTCGACCTCCACGGCCACGCTGTCGTACACGGCGTTGGCCATCTGGCTGGCCAGAAAGCGGCTCCACACCAAGCGGTAGAGGCGGTACTGCTCGCCGGTCAGGTCCTTTTTCAGCTGCTCCGGCGTCCAGTTGACGTTGCTGGGGCGGATGGCCTCGTGGGCGTCCTGGGCGCCCGCCTTGGCCTTGTAGCGGTGGGTCTGGGCGTAATGTTCGCCGTAGCGGCCCGTAATGAAGGTCTTGGCGGAGGCCAGGGCCTCCTCACTGATCCGCAGGGAGTCGGTACGCATATAGGTGATGAGGCCCACGGTGCCCTCGCCCTCGATATCCACGCCCTCGTACAGCTGCTGGGCGATGGCCATGGTCCGCCGGGGCGTCATGGAGAGCTTGCGGGACGCCTCCTGCTGCATGGTGGAGGTGGTGAAGGGCGGAGAGGGGCTGCGCTGCTTGTCTGTGCGCTTCACGGTCTTGACGGTGAAGGGGGCGTGCTCCGTCTCATGGACCACAGCATCCACGTCCTCCGCCGACTTCAGCTCCGCCTTCTTGCCGTCCTTCCCGTGGTAGCGGGCGGCGAAGGGGAGCTTTTTCGCGTCGTCGCCGAACAGGTTGGCATCCAGGGTCCAGTACTCCTCAGGTTTGAACTCCTCGATCTCCCGGTCCCGGTCGTCCACCATGCGGGTGGCCACGGACTGGACCCGCCCGGCGGAGAGGCCCCGGCGGATCTTCTTCCACAGCAGGGGGCTCAGCTCATAGCCCACGATCCGGTCCAGGATGCGGCGGGCCTGCTGGGCGTCCACCAGCTTCTGGTCGATGTCCCGGGGCTCCCGGATGCTCTCCTGCACCACGTTCTTGGTAATCTCATTAAAGGTGACCCGCCGGGTCTTCTCGTCCGGCAGGTTCAGCAGCTGCTTCAGGTGCCAGGAGATGGCCTCTCCCTCCCGGTCCGGGTCGGTGGCAAGGTAGACCATCTCCGCACTCTTGGCGGACTTCTTCAGGTCGGCGATGATGTCCTCCTTGCCCTTGATGGGCTTGTAGACCGGCTCAAAGTCGTGCTCCAGGTCCACGCCCAGGGTGCTCTTGGGCAGGTCCCGCAGATGGCCCATGCAGGCCTTCACCTCAAACTCCTTGCCCAGGTATTTTCCGATGGTTTTGGCCTTCGCGGGAGACTCCACGATGACCAGGCTGTGTTTTGCCATAGTTACCTCCAAGCGCCCAGGATCGGGCGCGTGTTTATTCCGTCAAATTCACCGCGCGGGCGTACCGCTTCCCGCTGTGCTGGGTCACCAGATGCTCGATCTCCAGCACGGTCAGGGCCGACAGCACCCGCCGAGTGGGGATGCCCGTCAGCTCGATCAGGTCGTCTGCCAGCATGGGCTCCTCCGTCAGCGTCCGGAGCAGGCAGATCTGGTCGTCGGTCAGACTCAGATTATTGTGGGACAGGCTCACCGACGGAGCCACCGGCTTGGGCTCCGTCTTCTGTCGGGCCTGATAGCCCAGCACAGGGGGCGCGTCCTGCGTCCCCTCCCGGCGCAGCTTGTCCGGGAACCGGGCCTCGTATTCCCGCAGGATGTCCCAGGCGTCGGACGCCAGCCCGGCGCCGTCGCGGATCAGGCGGTTGCAGCCCACGCTGGCCGGAGCATCAATGGGTCCGGGGACAGCGAACACGTCCCGCCCCTGCTCCAGGGCGGTGCCCGCCGTGATGAGCGCACCGCTGCGCTCCGGCGCCTCCACCACCAGGGCTGCCAGAGAGAGGCCGGATAGGATGCGGTTGCGCACCGGGAAATGCCGTCCATCCGGCGGCGTGCCCGGCGGGTACTCGCTGACCAGCGCGCCAGCCGCCGCAACATCCTCATATAGGTATTGATTTTCCGGTGGGTAAATCACATCCGTGCCGTTGCCCAGCACCGCCGCCACCGTGCCGCCGGCCCGCAGGGCGCCCCGCAGCGCCGCGGAGTCGATGCCTCGGGCCAGGCCGCTGACCACCACGGCTCCGCCGGCGGCCAAGCCATGGCCCAGCTTCTCCGCACAGGAGACGCCGTAGGGCGTGCAGTCCCTGGTGCCCACCACAGCCACCGCCGCCTCATCGTCAAAAGCCGGCAGGCGGCCCCGGACATACAGCAGACAGGGCGGGTCGTAAATATTCCGCAGCCGGTTGGGATACCCCGCGTCCTGGAGGGTGAGGATGTTCACATTCAGCCGCTGGCAGTCCGCCAAAATCCGGTCCGCAGCGGCGCAGTCCTTGTTCTCCAGCAGGATCGCCTGCTCCCGGGTGATGCCCTCGGTCAGCAGCACCTCCTCCGCCTCCGCGTAGTACACGTCCTCCGGCGTGGGGAAATGCTGCAGCAGCGCCAGCCGGGTCTGGTTCGTCAGCCCCGGCAGCTCCGTCAGCCACAGCCAGTATTTGAGCGCGGACATGGACTTCCCTCCTCAGTCGTCTCTCGCCGCCTCCCACAGCAGCACGGCCGCCGCAGCAGCAGCGTTCAGGGACTCGCAGTGGCCGCTCATCGGGATCCTCACCGTCAGGTCACAAGCCGCCAGCGCGTCCGCCGAGAGGCCCTTCCCCTCGCTGCCAACGGCCACGGCGCAGTGAGAGAAGTCCGCCCGCCGCACGTCCACCGTATCGCTCCGAAGGGCCGCGCCATACAAGGGCAGGCCGCTCTTCGTCAGCAGCGCCCGCAGCTCTTCCAGCCCGCAGGTCCACACCGGGCAGCGGAACACCGCACCCATGGAGGCCCGAACGGTCTTGGGATTGTACAGGTCCGCGCAGGCGTTCACCAAAAACAATCCGTCGGCGTGAAAGGCGTCCGCCGTCCGGAGGATCGTCCCCACATTCCCCGGATCCTGAACCCCGTCCAGGACCACGTACCGGCGGCCGGTCAGCTGTTCCGGAAGCGTCCGGCCCGGCAGGCCGCACACGGAGAGGACGCCCTGGGGCGTCTGTGTGGGAGAGATGGATTTCATCAAATCCCCGGGTACCTGGACGCGGCGGACAGCATCGGGCAGGGCAGGCAGGGCAGCGGGGTCCGTGCAGACCACTGTCCGCAGGTCCGCTCTCCACAGCAAAGCCTCCTCCAGCAACTTGGGGCTGTCGCAAAGGAACTCCCCGCAGTCCCGGCGATAAGAAACGGAGGACGCCAGCTTGCGGAGATGGGTGCACAGCGGATTGGTCCGGCTGGTGATGATCTCCATAGGGCGCGCCTCCTTTTCCGGTCATTCTGCTCCCCGTGCGTCCATCCGTTCCAGGTGCTGTCCGGAGACGGGGATGCGCTCTATGCCCGGTGGGACATAGAGCGCGAAAGGTCCCATTCGGCAGCCCTTGGCCGCCGCAGTCCATGGAATTTCATGGAAACCGCTGTGGGGATTTATACAAAAGCAAGTATAGCATAAGCTCTTCTGTGATTCAAGTCAACGATTTTTTTCACAGCACCCTGGAATTTCATACCTTATAAATAAAAAAACACCGGCCGCTGCAGCCCGGCCGTTACAGATTCAACAGCCCGGAGCCCAGGTGGGAGCTCCGGATCCGGTCTTCTCCGGAAGGGTGCCGCCTTCGTGCTCTCCCATTTATCGCCTCCGGAATCTCTCTCCTCCCCCTGCGGCGCAGGTGCCTCTGCTTCTCAAGTCCGCTGTTCGACCGCCCCGGTGCCGTACACATTCCGCTCTAAATCCAGAGCCGGTGCGCATATCCGGAGAGGATTCCGTTTTTCTGCCGGCGGTTTTTGCCTTGACAGCAGACGGAGGAGTACGCCGGCCAGCGGCGTACTCCCCCTCTTTCCGCCGGGGCAAAGGCCCCGCCGGGTCAACTTCTCCATTTGCAGCTCTCCGCAAATCCGGCCTTAGCCGGACGTTTGCCAGCACAGGCTCTCCGGCCGGATGCGCTCATTCCAGCGGCTTCATCGTGGGGAAGAGAATGACTTCCCGAATGGTGTCGGAGTTGGTCAGCAGCATGACGCAGCGGTCGATGCCGATTCCAAGGCCGCCGGTGGGGGGCAGGCCGTACTCCAGGGCGTTGATATAGTCCTCGTCCATCATGCCAGCCTCGCTGTCGCCCTTGGCCCGCAGCTCCACCTGCTTCTGGAACCGCTGCTTCTGGTCGATAGGGTCGTTCAGCTCGGAGAAGGCGTTGCCCATCTCGCTGCGGCAGATGAACAGCTCGAACCGCTCCGTCAGCCGGGGATCCTGCGGGGAACGCTTGGCCAGAGGGCTCACATCCACTGGGTGCATAGTGATGAAGGTGGGCTGTACCAGCTTCTCCTCCACCTTCTGATCGAAGGTCTCATACAGGGCATTGCCCCAGGTGGGGTCCGCCGTCTCCGGCAGCTCCACGCCGATGGCCTTGGCAGCGGCCACCGCCTCCTCATCAGAGGAGATAGCCATGAAGTCGATGCCGGTGTACTGTTTCACGGCCTCATGCATGGTCAGCCGGGGCCAGCCGGGGGTCAGGTCGATCTGCTCGCCCTGCCACTCCACCTGATAGGTGCCCAGGATCTTCTGGGCGGCAGAGGACAGCAGGTCCTCAAACAGATCCATCATGCCGTTGAAGTCCGTGTAGGCCTGATACAGCTCCACAGTGGTAAACTCCGGGTTGTGCTTGGGGTCCATACCCTCGTTGCGGAAGATGCGGCCGATCTCATACACCCGGTCCAGGCCGCCCACAATCAGCCGCTTCAGGGGCAGCTCTGTGGCGATACGCATATACATATCGATGTCCAGAGTGTTGTGGTGGGTGATGAAGGGCCGGGCAGTGGCGCCGCCGGAAATGGTGTTCAGCACCGGCGTCTCCACCTCCATATAGCCCCGTTCATCCAGGAAGTCCCGGACGTGCTTGATGAACTTGGACCGGATGACGAAGTTTCGCTTCACCTCCGGGTTCACGATCAAATCCACATACCGCTGGCGGTACCGGAGCTCCAGATCTGTCAGGCCGTGGAACTTCTCCGGCAGGGGCAGCAGCGCCTTGCTCAACAGCGTGATGTTCTTGGCCCGGACACTCATCTCGCCCCGCTGGGTGCGGAACACCTCACCCTCGACGCCCACGATGTCACCGATGTCGAACTTCTTGAACTTCTTATAGACCGCCTCATCCATCTCGTCCTGGCGGGCGTACAGCTGGATGCGGCCGTCCCGGTCCTGCAGGTCACAGAAGCTGACCTTGCCCATGCCCCGCTTGCTCATCAGGCGGCCGGCCACCTTCACGGCCCTGCCCTCCATCTGGTCAAAGTGCTCCTTGATCTGTGCAGAGGTGGCGTCCCAGTCGAACCGGGTCTGCTGGAAGGGATCCTCGCCTGCGGCCTGAAGGGCCGCCAGCTTCTCCCGCCGGACGCGGCGCTGCTCACTCAGCTCCTGCTCCGGCTGCTGGGTTGTCTTCTGTTCAGACATGTCCGCTCTCCTTTACCGCTCGATCTTCTGCACCGTGTAGACGATGGCGCCGCTGGGGGCCTCCACCGTAACGGTGTCCCCCTCCTTGGCTCCGACCAGGGCCTTGCCGAAGGGAGACTCCTCGGAAATGATGCCGTTCATGGGGTCGGACTCCTGAGAGCCCACGATGCGGTAGGCGGGCATGGTGTTGCCGTTCTTGACCGCCACCGTCACCTTGCAGCCGATGGTCACCACGTTGGTGGGGGCGTTGCTCTCGTCCACGATCACCACGTGCTGCAGGATCTCCTCCAGCTCTGCGATGCGGGAATACAGCTTGCCCTGCTCGTTCTTTGCCTCGTCGTACTCGCTGTTCTCGCTCAAATCGCCGAAGCCCCGGGCCACCTTGATCTGCTCCGCCACCTCGTCGGACCGGGTGGTCTTCAAATAGTTCAGCTCTTCCTGCAGTTCCTGGGCGCGGGCCGCGCTCATCTTGTACTCTCTTTCCATGTGGACCGTATCTCTCCTATCCTTTGGCAGGGCGGCCGATGCGGCCGCCCCTGCACATAATGATGCTATATTATCATAGAGTAGTATTATAGTGTGTGGATTTGAGAATGTCAAGCGATGCCGCCTGCGGTTTTGCAAAATTCTCTGCGGTGTCAGCTCTCCGCCGTGCCCACGGTGATCTGCCCCGGCCGCAGGACGCCGCTCTCCACCAGTACGGCCAGCAGCTGAGGGCGGCAGAGGCCCGGGGGCATCTGGCCCTCCAGCACGGGCGGCAGCAGCAGCGGCGGCAGAGGCGCCGCCTCATCATACAGCCGCAGCACTGCCGGGTCCCGCCGTCGCAGGTCCGTCCGGGCCGCGAACAGCACCAGCACATCCGCCTCTTCCATCTGCTGCCGGGTGGGGGACAGCAGCAGGGAAACGCCGTACTCCCGCCGCAGCTGATTGGCCAGGGTGTCGCCGCCGTAGGGCACATCCAGCAGCACGTAACGGTTTCCCAGCGCCAGCTCCGTCACGGTCCGCACCAGCTCGCCGGAGAGCTGGTCTCCCGCCACCGCCAGCCGTGCGCTGCCGCCGGAGAGGTTCCGCCCTGCCATGACCGCCCGTGCCAGATCCGCCGCCAGCGCCCGCCGCAGAGGCAGCGTGGACACCGGCGCCACACCGACCTTCTCCAGCTGTTCCCCATAGGCAAACGCCTCCGGCACCACCAGACGGGTGACACCGGCCTTCCGCAGCCGCTTGGCGGCCGTCAGCACCCGCCGCCGCACCAGGGCCTCCGGTGTCCGGGGGCCCCTGGCCACCGACGCCCAGGCCACCCGCAGGTGGAGCAGGGCCCGCGTCTCCAGAACCACGCTCTTTTGCCGGACGCCGCCCGCAGGGGGCGTCCAAGTCATCATACCGATCATAAAATCACTCCCGCCCCATCCTACGGGGCGGGAGCGTAGTTTATGCACTTCCTGAGAGGGTATAGCCACTGAGATAGCCCATCCGCGGCTCCGCGCCGTGGCTCAGGGGATTCACCCGGACACCGTTCTCCGTCACCTCAAAGTGCAGGTGCGGCCCGGTGGAGTTGCCGGTGGATCCGGTGATACCGATCACATCCCCCTGGTTCACATACTGCCCCACCTCCACCTTCCGGCTGGACATGTGGGCATACAGCGTGGTATTGCCGCTGCCGTGGGAGATGACCACATAGTTGCCGTAGGAGCTGCTGTACTGGGACACGATGACCGTGCCGGACTTGGCTGCGTAGATGGAGCTGGTGTAACCCACCCGGCCGATGTCCGTACCCTTGTGGTTGGTGGAGCCGATACCGCCGGGAGAGTTCCGTCCGCCCATGGTGGAGGTGATGTACCGGCTGTTCACCGGCCAGATGTAGCCGCCTGGATTGGACTCTGTGGACTGGCCGTTGGCGGCCTGCTGGGCCACCAGCTGGTCGCTGAGGCGCTGGGCCTCCGCCCACAGGGCGTCCTGCTCCGCCTCCAGATCTGCCAGTGCGGCCTCCGTCTCGTTCTCGTTGGCGGACAGCTGCTGGATGACGGCGTTGGCCTGGCTGCGCTGGGTGTTCAGCTCATTCTCCTTGCTGACCAGCTCCGCCTTGGCGGCCTCGGTCTCAGCCTTGCTGCTCTCCAGCGTGGCCTTCTTCTCCTCGATCTCCGCCTGAAGGGCCTTGAGGTCGTCGATGACGCCCTGGTCGTACTTCATGATCTCGTTGATGGCGTCCAGCCGGCCCAACAGGTCGGTAAAGCTGCTGGCCCGGAACAGCACCGCCCAGTAGCTGACCTCGTCCTGCTTCTCCATCTCTCGGACCCGGCTGCAGAACAGCTCGTACTGGGCCGCCTCTTTTTCCTCAGCCTCTACCAGCTCCGCCTCCGTCTGGGTGATGAGGGCGGCATACCGGTCGATCTGGGCCTGCGTATTGGCGATCTGTGCCTCCGTATTGGCGATCTGCTGGTCCAGCAGCTCTTTCCGGGCCACAGCCTGGCTCTTGTCGTCCGCCAGGGCATCCAGCTTGGCCTGGAGCTCCTTTTTCTCCGCGTCCAGGCCGTTGGCCTCATCCTTCAATTCATTCACGTCCGCCCAGGTGACGGCCGCCGCCGGAGCCAGATTGGCGCCGGTGATAGCCAAGGCCAGCGCCGCTGCGAACACGGCGCGGAAGATGCGGTGGAATCGCCTGCCAGCTTTCTTCATGCCCGTCACCTCACACCTGCAAAAATTTCCGGATAGCGGAGAGGCTGCCTCCCACGCCGATCACAATGCCCGCCAGAGCGAACACCGCCGCCACTGGCGCCCAGAGCTCCGAGAAGGGCATCACCTGGATCAGCTGCAGCGTGTCGTTGCTGTCCACACCCCGGGCCACTGCCGCATACAGCGCCCACTGGAGGAAGAAGGCGATCACCGCGCCCAGCAGGCCCAGCATGAAGCCCTCATACACAAAGGGCCAGCGGATGAAGCCGTTGGTGGCGCCCACCATCCGCATGATGGCGATCTCCTCCCGCCGGTCAAAGGTGGTGAGCTTGATGGTGTTGGAGATGATGAACACCGACACTACGAACAAGATGGCGATCAGTGCCACGCATACCACCGTGGCTACGTTCCGCACAGTGACAAAACCACCGGCGATCTCCTCGTAGTGGCTGACATCGGAGATGCCGGTGAGGGCCTGCACCGCCTCCACGGTCTCGCTCTGCGCCTCCAGATCCACCAGCTTGATGGCGTAGCGGTCCTCCAGAATCTCCGGGTCCAGGTCCTGGAACAGCTCCTCATCCGGGTACTGGGCCTTGAAGTCCTCCATGGCCTCATCCCTGGAAATGAAGGTGACGGAGGCCACATTGGGAATGGCCTCCAGCCGGGACTTGAGGGCCCGGGCCTGGGTCTCGGTGTAGCTGTCATCCACATAGGCCAGGATCTCATTCTCCTGTTCCAGGGTGGTCAGCAGCTCATTGGCGTTTACCGCCACCAGAGTAAAGGTACCCATAATCAGCAGGCAGGCCACCGTGATGCCGATGGCGGCAAAGGACATGAAGCCGTGGCTGAACATATTGCTCAGTCCCTCGTGGAAAAAATAGCTGAAATCGTGACGTTTAGCCATGGATATGCCCCCCCACATAGCCGCCCACGCTGTCGTTGACGACATGGCCGGAATCGATGGTGACCACCCGCTTGCCGAAGCGGTCCACCAGGTCCTTCTCGTGGGTCACCACCACCACGGTGGTGCCCAGCTCGTTGATCTTCACCAGCAGGCTCATCAGCTCCAGGGACCGCTCCGGGTCCAGGTTTCCGGTGGGCTCGTCGGCGATGATGGTGTTGGGGTTGTTCACCAGGGCCCGGGCAATGGCTACCCGCTGCTGCTCGCCGCCGGAGAGCTCCGTGGGATAGCTGTCCGCCTTTTTCCCCAGGCCCACCAGCTCCAGCACATAGGGGATGCGCTTGCGGATCTCCTTGGGGCTGGCGCCCACTGCCCGCATGACAAAGGCCAGGTTGTCATAGACAGTCTTCTTCTCGATCAGCCGGAAATCCTGAAAAATCACTCCCAGAGTGCGGCGCATCAGGGGGATCTGCTTTTCTGAGATGTTGCTGACGGAAAAACCGTTGATCATAATGCGTCCGGCGCAGGGTTCCACCTCGCCGGTCAGCAGCTTGATGATGGTGGACTTGCCGGACCCCGAAGGGCCCACCAGAAACACGAATTCCCCGTCCTCGATCGTCAGGGTAATGCCCTTGATGGCCCGGGTGCCGTTGTCGTACTCCATCTCCACGTCTTTTAATCGAATCATGTCTGTACCTCGTGTTCCCTATTTTATACACGCCGGGCGCGGCCGAAAGGTTCCCCGCCAGTCGACATAATGTAAGAGCTTTTTTCATTATATCTGGTTTTCCGCCGCAATGCAACCGCCTTTTTCAAATCTTCCGATTCCGTTTTCCTCCCCGGCGGTCCGTCTCCGCCGGGCGCGAAAAACCCCGGCCGGAATTCCGGCCGGGGCGCTTGTGTGATCCATCCAGGCTCAGGAGTCGATGCCCCGGGAGGTCAGATATTTCTTGACCATCAGAGCCACCTTGAAGGTAATGGCGTCGTCGAACTCCCGCAGGTCCAGGCCCGTCAGCTTCTTGATCTTCTCCAGCCGGTACACCAGAGTGTTCCGGTGGACGAACAGCTTCCGGGCGGTCTCGGACACGTTCAGGTTGTTCTCAAAGAACTTGTGGATGGTGAAGAGCGTCTCCTTGTCCAGTGCGTCGATGGGGTTCTTTTTGAACACCTCCTGGAGGAACATCTCGCACAGGGTGGTGGGCAGCTGATAGATCAACCGGCCGATGCCCAAATTCTCATAGTTGATGACGTACTTCTCCGTGTCAAAGACCTTGCCCACCTCAATGGCGATCTGTGCCTCCTTATAGCTCTTGGCCAAGTCCCGCAGGTGGGTGGCCACGGTGCCGATGCCCACCACCACCGTGGGCTCCCCGCCGGCACGGAGGGCCTCCTCAATAGAGGAGGCGATCTTGTTCAGCTCCTTGATGCCGGAGCCCTCCGGCATCTGGCGGATGAGGACCACGTCGCCCTCGCCGATGCTGAGGACGAAATCGTTTTGCCGGTCCGGGAACAGGGACTGGATCACGTCCGTGGGGACAGACTCCCCCTTCTTCAGGGTGCGGACCACGAATACGCCCCGGGGCACGTCCGCCGTGACCCGCAGCTCCTTGGCCCGCACATAGATATCCCCCAGCATGATGTTATCGGAGATGATGTCCTTGATGAAGGACCCCCGGTCATGTTTCTCCTCGTAGTAGGATTTGGCTGCATTCAGCGCCACCGTGGCCATGGCGCAAACGGTCTTGCTGATCTCGTTGTCGCCAAAGGCGAAGGCTGCATAGTCAAACTGGGTTCCCCAGCCGTTCAGGGCCTTGAATGTCTTTCCCTCCGACGTGACGATGGCGCCGCCGGCAGCATTGATGGCAGGCACATGCTCCGCCCACCGCTGGCCGATCATCGCCAGTTCGCTGCAGGCGATGACGATGCCCTCACCGTCAATGACGCCAACCGTCCGGTCCGTATTTTCCTTCAGCTGCAGCACCACATTTTGAAAAATTCTTCCAGACATGGTCGTCCTCCTCCTCTAAAATCACACGTGGGGGCGTTGTGCAAATTGTCAATGGATATATTATATCGTTGAATTTGTCAAAATGCAAGATATATTTTCTTTTTTCAACAAAAAAACGGCTTCTTTTTTGGGCAAGATTTGAATTTTCTGATGTGGCCGTTAGAAATTTCGCAGGCTCTCTACCTCATCCTCCGTCAAATATCGGTATGTGCCGGGTTCCAGGGCCGGATCTAGTGGCAAATTGCCCATGCGGACCCGCTTCAGATAGAGGACCGGCTTTCCCCGAGCCGCCAGCATCCGCTTCACCTGATGGAACTTCCCCTCCCGCAGGGTGACCAGCCCCTCGCTGCCCTCCGGCCCGGCGGAGAGGATCTCCAGCCCCGCCGGCAGGCATTCCAGGCCGCCTCCCAGGGTCATGCCTGCCGCAAACGCCCTGCAGTCCTCCTCCGTCAGACAGCCGGCAGTGCGGGCATAGTAGACCTTGTCCACATGATGCTTGGGAGAGAGGATGTCGTGGGCCAGTCCTCCTTCGTTGGTCAGCAGCAGCAATCCCTCCGTATCCTTGTCCAGCCGACCCACCGGAAACAGTCCCCGCCGCCGGAGCTCCGGCGGCAGCAAGTCCAGCACTGTGGCCCCCCGGCCGTCCTCCGTGGCGGAGAGGACCCCCGCAGGCTTATGAAGCATGATCCAGGTGTAGCGGCGGCAGTGCAGCACGGTCCCGTCCACCATAATCTCCACTGCTTCCGGCACCACCTTGTCCTCCGGAGACCGGGCAGGCACACCGTCCACCAGCACCCGGCCCTGGCGGACCAGGAGCCTCACTTCCCGCCGGGAGTATGTCCCCTCCCCGGCGATGATCTTGTCCAGACGCGCTTTCTCCATGCCGGCCTCCTCCTTGCTGACCTCTGCCTCTTTTTACCGCTTCTCTTCCGACGGCTTGTTCTGCTTCATCTTATCATAAATCCGGAAAAAAATGAATAGGAAGATGCAGGAGGGATCGATATGCTGATTTGGACCGCGCGGGTTTCCAAGAAGACAAAGGCCGTTGTGGCTGTGATCCTGGCCGGCATCCTGGCGGCCGCCGTCCTGCTGCTGGTGGGCCGCTCCGGTGGCGGTCAGGACGCGGCAGCTTGGCAGCTGACCGGCAATGCCGACCGCATCGCCTATCTGGAGTCCATGGGCTGGCAGGTGGAGGAGGAACCGGTGGAGACGCTGCAGTTTCTGCTGCCGGAGAAACTGGAGGAGCCCTACCTCACCTACAACGAGCTGCAGGATTCCCAGGGCTTCGACCTTTCTGCGTGCTGCGGCAAGCAAGTGGCCCGGTACACCTACACCGTCACCAACTATCCCGGACGGCCGGAGGGTGTCCAGGCCAACCTCTATGTCTGCGAGGGGCAGCCGGTGGCCGGGGATATCCTCTGCGCCGGGGCAGACGGATTCCAGGACACACTGGTCTATCCGGAGCAGGACTGAGCCCGTTCGGAATGGCCTGCGGGCAAAAAAAGAACTGCCGCAATGCGGCAGTTCTTTTCTTGGCTGAAAAATCAGGCCTCGGTGATCTCGGTAACAGCGCCGGAACCCACAGTGCGGCCACCCTCACGGATAGCGAAACGCAGGCCCTTCTCAATGGCGATGGGGGTAATCAGCTCCACGCTCATCTCGACGTTATCGCCGGGCATGCACATCTCAGTGCCCTCGGGCAGGG
>NZ_CAKVVF010000018.1:0-29852 GCF_934833455.1 Oscillibacter sp. KLE 1728 | reverse complement strand
CCGCCGGCAAGGAGGCCAGCGGCACCGGCAACATGAAGTTCATGATGAACGGCGCCCTGACCGTTGGCACCCTGGACGGTGCCAACGTGGAGATGCACGACCTGCTGGGGGACGAGAACATGTTCCTCTTCGGTCTGCGGGCAGACGAGGTGGAGCAGCTGAAGCGGGAAGGCTATGTGCCCCAGCGGCTGTACAACCGGGACCCGGTGCTTCACCGGTGCCTGGACGCGCTGCGGACCGGCTTCCGGGACGGTGTCCGGTACGACGACCTGTACCAGCGGCTGCTGTTCGGCGCCGGGGGCAGCCCCGCGGACGAGTACTTTTTGCTGGCGGACTTCCAGGCATACTGCCAGGCGGAAAAGCGCATGGCGGAGACCTATCGGGACCAGACGGCCTGGAATCGCATGAGCCTGCACAACATCGCCCGCAGTGGCGTGTTCGCCGCCGACCGGGCTGTGGCGGAGTATGCCGACAACATCTGGCACGTGCCCCACAAGTGATCCGATCTGAGAAAAACGCAGAAAACCGGAAACGGCTCAGCCGTTTCCGGTTTTCGAGATCCCGCTCCTGCGCGGGGCGCATGATTTTTGAAAAACTTTCGGACTGGGTGAGATATTTCACCCCAGTGAGGGATATTCCCGATAGAAAGGCCTTTCCGGGCGGCGCTGCCGCCCATCCCAACAGCAAGGTGTGATGAGATTGACAGACGCGGCATTCGAGGGGGCGGTGGAGCGCTATGGCGACACCGTGTTCCGGCTGGCATACAGCTATTTGAAAAACCGCGCCGACGCGGAGGACGTGATGCAGGAGACGCTGCTGAAGCTCTATCTGGAGCGAAAGCCCTTCCGGTCGCCGGAGCATGAGCGGTACTGGGTCGTCCGGGTGGCGGTGAACGAGAGCAAGAAGCTGCTCCGCTCTCCGTGGCGCAGGCGGACCGGGCCTCTGGAGGAGGCCGGGGAGCCGGTGTTCGACACGCCGCAGCAGAGTGAGCTCTACCAGCACGTGATGGGCCTGCCGCCCAAATACCGGGCCGCGGTGTATCTCTACTACTACGAAGACTGCTCCGTACAGGAGATCGCGGCGGCCATGGGGGCCAATCCGTCCACCGTGCAGACCTGGCTCATGCGGGCCAGGGGGAAGCTGAAACTGATCTTACAGGAGGCAGAGTCATGATCGACAAGAGACTGTACCAGGAGACCTTTTCCCATCTCCGTGCCTCCGACCAAGCCAAACAGGAGGTTTTTCAGAAAATGCAGGAGATGAAGCACAGAAAGCGGATGCCCCGGGTCCTGCGGGGCGCGGCCATTGCCGCTGCCATGGTGATGGCGCTGGCCGTCACCGCCGGGGCAGTGAACGTGGCCACGGACGGGGAGTTCTTCCGGCAGTTCACCATCGTCTGGACATCCGGAAATCAGTACCTAGCCCAGGATAACCAGGGCAACGAGGTGTATGTCACCGTGGCGGCCGGGGAGCCGGTCACCAAGGAGAACGGCCGGCTGATCCTCCACGCTCAGGGTGAGGAGATTGACATCACCGAGGCCATGGAGACCGCGGGTGCCTATCACTACGCCTACGATATGGATGTGGTGCATGAGGACGGCAGCCGGGAGACCCGGACCGTCACCATTGACGTCACTGGCGACCTGGACCGGTGGACTGTGTCCCAGGACAACGGGGACGGCACCAGCTATGAGACTGTCAGCGGCGACAACGGGCTTACAGAGTTTTCCGGCACCATGACCGGGCAGGCAGCAGATCACTTTACCGCGGACCTGCCCGATGCCGACGAGAGCAGCGTGGTCGAGGCAAAAGCACAGGAGATTGCCCCGGCAGATTGAAGAAACCTGAAAAACGCGGACAGGGAGCTCTCCCTGTCCGCGTTTCAGCGTTCCTTGCTGAGACCCAGCAGGTAGTCCGTACTGACCCCGTAGTATTTGCTCAACGTGATCAGATGATGGATCGGAAGCTCGTTGGCCCCGCGCTCATAGCGGGCGTACATCGTCTGGGATGTTCCGAGCACCTCCGCGATCTGGGTTTGGGTCTTGTCAGCATCTTCCCGCAGGTCCCGCAAAATGCGTACATAATCCATTCCGCCGTTCACGTGGCACCTCCGTATCCGCTCTGGAGCTTTCTGGTTCTTACAATGTACCATAAAATTTGTGAATCTTACGGGGCACAATACAAAATTTTACTACAATTATAAGACAAATTTACTCAAAAAACGGAGGAATACGGGGAAATGCGAACATATTCCGGGACTGCTTTTCTCCGGGAGAGCAAGGAGCGGCCGGGCGGAGCGGCTCCGCCTGGACGGGCGTTTTCCTTGACAGTGCTTTACAAAAGCGTATTTTCCATATATAATAATACCCGGTTCCCCCGGCGCAGTCCATAGGAAGCCCGGAGAAAAGAAAAATTTTGACGGCAGAGCAATCTGCCTGCGGACCCCAGAAGGAGGACCCGGCTGACTATGAGCAACCGAAAAAAGAGAGAGGCCCTGCCCCGCGACCTGGAAATCCGGGGGGCTGAGATATTTGGAAAGCACCTGTCGCCGGAAAAGCAGCGGGCGCTGCTGATCGTGACGCTGACGGCCTGCGCCCTGCCAATGATCCTGGGCGTGCGGATGTGGGACCGGATCCCGGAGATTGTGGAGACCGGCCTGATCGGCCCCGGCGGCCAGGATGACTCCCTGCCCCGGTGGGCGGTGGCGCTCCTCCTGCCCGGTTTGATGTGCCTGCTGGAGGCTGTCGCGCAGTTCATGCTGCTGCAGTATCAAAAGCGGATGAAGATCCCACCGGCGTTTAACCGGCTCATGGGGCGCTGGGGCTTTCCAACCATTTCCCTGCTGTTCTGCAGCGGCGCCATTTTGGAGACTTCCGGCCAGGGGCTAAGTCTGAACTTCTACACGCCCTGCATTCTGGGTCTGGTGCTGATGCTGCTGGGCTCCCACATGTTCGACTGCACGGAGGATGCCAAGCTGGCCCTGCGGTTCTCCTTTACGGTAAACAATCCGCCGTTGTGGAAAGAGGTCCACCGGTTTGCCGGCTGGCTTTGGATGCTGGCGGGCCTGGTGGTGGCCGCCGGCGCTATGGTGACCAGCGAGACCACGTTCTTCTCAGCCCTGCTGGCACTGGTAGTCCTGGTAGTGCCCATGATCTACGGGCGCAGCCGCGCCGGCCAGGCCAACGGATAAACGAAAGAGGAAGAGAGCCATGGAATTTACGGAAGGCGTCCGGTTCGACAGCCTGCACCTGTCGCCGGAGATCATACGCGCCATTGAAAAACGCAACATTGAGGTGTCCACCCCGGTCCAGGCAGGCTGCATCCCGCCTATGATGGACTGGCAGGATGTGATCGCCAAGGCCCCCACCGGCACCGGCAAGACCTTTGCCTACGGCATCCCCATCGTGGAGCATGTGGACCCGGAGGACGAGAGCGTCCAGGCGGTAATCCTGGCCCCCACCCGGGAGCTGGCCATCCAGATCACCGACGAGATTCGGGACCTGGCAGCCTTCAAGCCCGGCGTGCGGACGGTGTGCCTCTATGGCGGCGCCCCCATCGGCCGGCAGATCGACACGCTGAAGAAGCACCCCCAGATCGTGGTGGCCACGCCGGGACGGCTTTCCGACCACATGAAGCGCCGCACCGTCCGGGTGGACACGGCGCAGACCGTGGTGCTGGACGAGGCGGACCGGATGCTGGACATGGGCTTCATCCATGACGTGACCCGCCTGCTGGACAAGATGAACAAGCGGAAGAACCTGGGACTCTTCTCCGCCACTATCTCCCGGGAGGTCATGGACATCGCCTGGGTGTACCAGCGGGACGCGGCGGAGATTACCGTCCGGGAGGATGAGCAGAACAAGCCGGACATCAAGCAGTTCCGCATGGACGTGCCCCACGACGGTAAGGCAGACGCCATTGAAAAGATTCTGAAGGAGACGGGTTTCGACCGGTGCATGGCCTTCTGCAACACCAAGGGCTCCACAGAGCGGATCACCAAGTTCCTGCAGATGCGGGGCATCGACGCGGAGTGCATCCACGGCGATATTCCCCAGCGGAAGCGGGAGCAGGTGATGGAGAAGTTCCGCCGGGGCGAGCTGCGGGTGTTCGTCTCCACCGACGTGGCGGCCCGTGGCATCGACGTGGATGATGTGGACATCGTGTTCAACTGCGACGTGCCGGACGAAAACCAGGACTACGTCCACCGGATCGGCCGGACCGGCCGGGCCAGGCGGCAGGGCGTGGCAGTGACTTTCATCTCCGACTATCCTGCCAAGATGCGGATCGACGACATCGCCCAGAAGACCCGGAACGAGATCGTTCCGGTGAAGTTCGACGAGGACGGCCGCCTGACCACAGCGTGAAAACGGCTTTGAACGCCGGACGCGGAAATCCGCGCCCGGCGCTTTTCACGCCACTGGTTCCGGCTGGGAGACAGGGCATTTTCGAGTTCTTGCTGTGATTTGTGAATAAATTTTTAATTTTGTAATTATTTGTTACTTTTTGAGGGCTCGTAACTTTACAAGCTGCCTGATAATCTTTATAATAGACCAGGTCCTTTGATATGCAGGGGTGCCCGGCAGGGGTGCCCGTTTTAGACTCCAGAGCGGGAGGAACGACGATATGAAGAATTGGAAGCGCCGGTGGGCGCTGTTCTTGGCGGCGGCGCTGCTGGCTCTCAGCCTGACCGGCTGCGGCGGAAGCGGGGAGGGGCCGGCCCTCTCCGTCTGCGTGGGCGGCGCGCCGGAGGAGCTGGATCCCATCTACGCCACAGAGACGGCGGACCAGACCGTCCTGGTCCACCTGTATGAAAATCTGATGCGGAAAACAGGAGACGGCTCCGGCGGGACCACGGTGACGAACGGCGCAGCCAAGAGCGTCAGTACGGAGGAGAATGCCGACGGCACCGTGACCTGGACCTTCAAGCTGCGGAAGGCCGAGTGGTCCGACGGCCGGGCGGTCCGGGCCGGGGACTTTGTCTTTGCCTGGCAGCGGCTGGCCGATCCGGCCAACGATTCCCCCAGCGCGTCGCTGCTGTCCGTGGTAGCAGGCTACGACGCCGTGCGGGAGACCGGCGACGTGTCGCTGCTGCAGGTGACGGCGGAGGATGACAGCACCCTGGTGGTGGTGCTGAACGGAAAGTTCGACTGGTTTTTGACGGAGGTCTGCACTGCGCCCGCCACCATGCCTCTGCGGCAGGACTTGCTGCAGGAGGAGACCGCTGCCGCTGACGGGGAGACCGCCGAAGCAGCGGCGGAGCCGGCGGAGGCGGCCCCTTGGTGGAACGACCTTACGGGCCTTGTGACCAACGGGCCGTATCAGGTGAGCGGGTATGAGGCTGGTGAGGCGCTGACCCTGGAGGCCAGCGAGACCTACCGCAACAGTTTCTCCGGGCCGCAGACCCTGACGTTCCGATTTGCGGAGACCGCAGAGGCGGGACAGGACCTCTACGACGCCGGGGAGGTGGATTTCCTGGGCATCCTCCCGGCGGAGCAGCTGACGGCCTTGATCGAGGCGGAGAGCCGGACCCTGGCGCGGGAGCTGAGCGTTCAGGCGGTGGTGTTCAACTGCGCGCAGGATACGCTGATGGATGCCCGGGTCCGTCGGGCGCTGACTCTGACGGCGGACCGTTCTGCCGCTGCTGAGGCGGCGGGCGCCACGGCGTATGCCGCTGAGGGCCTGATCCCTCCCGGCGTGCCGGGGAGCGGGGAGCAGGATTTCCGTACAGATGGCGGCGTGCTGCTGGACAACGACCCCGCGCACCGGGACGAGCTGGCGGAGGAGGCCCGCGGCCTGCTGGCGGAGGCCGGATACGCCGACGCCCGGGACCTGGGGGAGCTGGAATATCTCTACGTGGACGAGGGGAACGGCGCCGCCGTGGCCCAGGCGCTGGTAGACGCCTGGCAGAGCGCCCTGGGCCTCCAGGTGACGGCCCGCGGCGTCAGCCGGGAAGAGCTGGACACCGCCCTGCAGGAGGGGACCTTCACCCTGGCAGGAACGGAGATCCGGGCTTTGGGCAACGATGCGGAGTGCTTTTTGATGCAGTGGGGCTCCGATAAGCCGGAGAACCTGGGTAAATACGCCAACAGCGCCTATGATACCCTGCTGTCGGTCATCGCCGGCGCGGAGGAGGGGGAGGCCCGGATGGGTTGCCTCCACGATGCGGAGGCCCTGCTGCTAGAGGAGGGGGCCGCGGCGCCCCTCTACACCAGCGTGACGGGCTGGACACTGCGGGACGGCTTCTCCGGTGTCCAGCGGGACGCCCGGGGGTGGTTCAGCTTCGCAGCCGCTGGCAGGACCGCCTGAGATGAGCCGGAGACGGCGCCCTGAGGGCGCCGTCTTTTTTGTGCCCCCGGCGGGCCGCAGTGCCGCTGATAGCAGACATAAGACCTGCTGAAATAGACAAAGCGCCCCATCAGCCAGGCTCAAAATATGACGGCGGGATAAAATTGACAAATCCGGGCTGGAAGCCGTTGCAACCGGCGGCGGGGTTGGTGTATACTAAGCTGAACCAAAAGATTCCCGCCTGCCGGCGGAGAGAAGGAGGAACGATATATGAGCCAAGCATTCAAGAAGGTCCTGGTCGCCAACCGGGGCGAGATCGCCATGCGGATCTTCCGGGCCTGTCACGACCTGGGCCTCCAGACCATTGCCATCTACTCCAATGAGGACGTATACAGCCTCTTCCGCACCGCCGCGGACGAGTCCTATCTGATCGGAGAGAACGAGAGCCCCCTGGGCGCCTATCTGGACATCCCCCGGATCATCGAGCTGGCCAAGAAGCACGGCGCCGATGCCATTCACCCCGGTTACGGTTTCCTCAGTGAGAACGCGGATTTTGCCCGGGCCTGCGAGGCTGCGGGCATCAAGTTCATCGGACCCTCCTCCCAGGTTCTGGACCTGATGGGCGACAAGCTGTCCGCCAAGCAGATCGCCGTGGCCTGCGGCGTACCCACCACCCCCGGCACCACAGAGCCCCTGAAGAGCCGGGAGGCTGCTCAGAAGCTGGCTATGGAGTTCGGCTTCCCCGTCATTCTCAAGGCGGCCGCCGGCGGCGGCGGCCGCGGTATGCGCCGGTGTGACACCGTGGAAGAGGTGGGCACCAACTTCGATCTGGTGAAGGCGGAGGCCAAGAAGGCCTTCGGCAATGACGACATCTTCATGGAGAAGTTCCTGGTGGAGCCCAAGCACATCGAAGTGCAGGTGCTGGGCGACGAGGAGGGCAACGTGGTCCACCTGTTCGAGCGGGATTGCTCTCTCCAGCGGCGCTATCAGAAGGTGGTGGAGTTCAGCCCCGCCTTCTCCGTGGACAAGAAGATCCGTCAGGCCCTGTATGAAGACGCGGTGAAGATCGCAAAGCACGTGGGCTATGTGAACGCCGGCACCCTGGAGTTCCTGGTGGACAGGGAAGGGCACCACTACTTCATCGAGATGAACCCCCGTATCCAGGTGGAGCACACCGTCACCGAGATGGTGACGGGCGTGGACTTGGTGCGCTCTCAGATTCTGATCGCCGAGGGCTGTCCTCTCAGCGATCCCCGCATCGGCATCAGGAAGCAGAGTGACCTGCACCTGAACGGCTACGCCATCCAGTGCCGCGTCACCACCGAGGACCCGTCCAACAACTTCGCTCCCGACACCGGCAAGATCACCTCCTACCGGTCTCCCGGCGGCTTCGGCGTCCGGCTGGACGCGGCCACCGCCGGCGTGGGCAGCGAGATCTCCCCCTACTATGACTCCCTGCTGCTGAAGGTCACCACCTGGGATAACACCTTTCAGGGCGTGTGCCTGAAGGCCGGACGGGCCATCCGGGAGATCCACATCCGGGGCGTCAAGACCAATATCGCCTTCATCTCCAACATCCTGCAGAACCCCACCTTCCTGGCGGGAGGCTGCCACACCAAGTTCATCGACGAGACGCCGGAGCTGTTTGAGCTGAACGAGGGCCAGGACCGGGCCACCAAGATGCTCAAGTACATCGGGAACATCGTGGTGAAGGAGCGGGACGGACACAAGATGTACGATCCCTGCCGGTTCCCGCCGGTCACCGGCAACCGGCCCGATGGCCTGAAGCAGATGCTGGACGCCAAGGGACCCAAGGCCGTGGCGGACTGGGTGCTGGGGCAGAAGAAGCTGCTGATCTGCGACACCACCTGCCGGGACGCCCACCAGTCCCTGCTGGCCACCCGGGTCCGCACCCGGGACATCGTCAAGGGTATGGAGGGCACCAGCGAGATCCTGGCGGATGCTTTCTCTCTGGAGTGCTGGGGCGGCGCCACCTTTGACGTGGCCTACCGTTTCCTCCACGAGTCCCCCTGGGAGCGGCTGGACCTGATCCGGGAGAAGGCCCCCAACCTGCTGCTGCAGATGCTGCTGCGGGGCGCCAACGCCGTGGGCTATACCAACTATCCCGATAACGTGATCCGGGAGTTCATCAAGGAGGCCGCCCGCAGCGGCATCGATGTGTTCCGGATCTTCGACTCTCTGAACTGGATCCCCGGCATGGAGGTGGCCATGGATGAGGTCCTCAAGCAGGACAAGATCTGCCAGGCCACCATCTGCTACACCGGCGACATTCTGGATCCCAAGCGGGACAAGTACACCTTGGACTACTATGTGAAGATGGCGAAAGAGCTGGAGCACCGGGGTGCCCACATGCTTGCCATCAAGGATATGTCCGGCCTGCTGAAGCCTTACGCCGCCAAGAAGCTGGTGTCCACCCTGAAGCAGGAGATCGGCATTCCCATCCAGCTCCACACCCATGACACCACCGGCAATCAGGTGGCGGCGCTGCTGCTGGCCGCCGAGGCCGGTGTGGACGTGGTGGACTGTGCCATCAGCTCCATGGCAGGCATGACCAGCCAGCCCTCTCTGAACGCCGTGGTGGCGGCCATGAAGGACACAGAGCGGGACACCGGGCTGGATCTGGACCGGCTCCAGGCCCTCACTGATTACTGGGAGGATGTGCGTAAGCGTTACGACTCCTTTGAGGGCGGCCTGGAGTACAATACCACGGATATTTACCGCTACGAGATCCCCGGCGGTCAGTACACCAACCTGAAGCCCCAGGTGGAGTCTCTGGGCCTGGGCGACCGGTTTGTGGAGGTCAAGGAGAACTACCGTAAGGTCAATGAGATGGTGGGCGACATTGTGAAGGTGACGCCCTCCAGCAAGATGGTGGGTGACCTGGCCATCTTCATGACCCAGAACAACCTGACCCCGGAGAACATCGTGGAGAAGGGCGAGAGCCTGGCCTTTCCGGACAGCGTTGTCAGCTACTTCTCTGGCATGATGGGCCAGCCTGCAGGCGGGTTCCCCAAGGAGCTGCAGCGGGTGGTCCTGAAGGGCAAGAAGCCCATCACCTGCCGTCCCGGTGAGCTGCTGCCCCCCGTGGACTTTGAGGAGAAGAAGCGGGAGATGCAGTCCTTTGATGCAGATCCCTCCTGGCGGGCCATCCTCAGCTACTGCCTGTATCCCAAGGTAGTGGAGGATTATGTCAAGAACCAGAAGGAGTACGGCTACATCATGCGGCTGGGCAGCCATGTGTTCTTCCACGGTCTGGCGGTGGGCGAGACCAACAAGGTCAACATCGCCGACGGCAAGACCCTGGTCATCAAGTACTTAGGGTTGGGCGAAGTGGACAAAGAGGGCATGCGCACCGTCAGCTTTGAGCTCAACGGCATCCGCCGGGATGTGCAGGTGCCCGACGAGGAGGCCCAGAAGAACATTGTCAAGGTCCCCATGGCGGACCCGGAGGACAAGAGCCAGGTGGGCTCCTCTATCCCCGGCGCGGTGAGCAGGCTCAACGTCAAGGTGGGCGACACCGTGGAGAAGAACCAGACCCTGGTCACCATCGAGGCTATGAAGATGGAGACCGCCATCACCGCCCGGATGTCCGGCACGGTGTCGGAGATCCTGGTGAAGGAGGGCGAGACCGTCAAGGGCGGCCAGCTCATCTTGGTCATCAAATTAGCATACGCCGCAGAAGGCCGGCCCCGGTGGGGCCGGCCTTTCGGCATTTCAGAGAGGTGGGACGGGAAAATGAAGGTTGTGCAAATTGGACTTGCAGAAATATTAAAAAATTGTAAAAAAAACCTTGTAAAATGAATGAGGATAAGGTATGATATGCAAAGCGACATACGAGCTGTATCGACTAACAGGAAAAGAGGAATGGAAACATGAAAAAGTGCTTATCCCTGCTTCTTGCCGCGCTGATGCTGGCGGCGGTCCTGACGGGCTGCGGCGGCAATCCCTCCACGGAGGAGACGGATACCCCCGCCGACACCGGCACTGAGCAGGCTGCCCAGACCAACTGGAACGTCTCTTCCGTCACCGGCACCGGCACGGAGCTGAAATTCCGCACCGGCGGCGACCAGGGTACTTATTACGGCTTCGGCAGCGTGCTGGCGCAGGCCATCACCACCAACGGCAACGGAACCAAGGTCACGGCCGTGGTCAGCAACGGCTCCCAGGACAACATCGAGCAGATGCAGATGAACGTGGCCCAACTGGGCTTCGTCCAGTCCGACGTGATGAGCTACGCCTATAACGGCGAGCGGCTGTTTGAGGGGTTCCCCTATGCGGATTTCTCCACTGTCGCTGCTCTGTATATGGAGCAGGTGCAGATCGTCACCTGTGACCCGGACATCAAGTCCGTGGCGGATCTGGAGGGCAAGACGGTCTCCATCGGCGCCTCTGGCTCCGGCGTGTACTACAACGCCCTGGATATCCTGGCCGCCTATGACCTGACAGAGGATGACATCAACGCCCAGTACCAGGACTTCGGCGCCAGCGCCGACGCCCTGCAGGACGGCAAGATCGACGCCGCCTTCGTGGTGGCAGGCGCCCCCACCGTGGCTATCACCACTCTGGCCACCGCCAAGGACACCTATCTGGTGGGCCTGGATGACGAGCATATTGCCAAGCTCCAGGAGTCCTCTCCCTACTACGAGGAGTACATCATCCCCGAGGGCACCTATGAGGGCGTGCCGGAGACCAAGACCGTGGCCGTGGTAGCCACCGTCATCGCCCGGGACGATGTGTCTGAGGATGATGTGTACAACATCTGCTACACCATCTTTGAGAACATGGACAATCTGGCCCATGACAAGGCAGGGGAGCTGGATGTGGAATTTGCCTCCGGCGTCACCGCGGTGCCTTATCACGCCGGCGCGGCCAAGTACTTCGCCGAAAAGGGCTTTGACGTACCCACCAAGTGATCTCAGGCGGAGCCTGATCGGGAACTACGGCGGAATCTCCGCCGTAGTTCCTTGACTTCGGGTCGGTCCCGGCCTGGAAGATATCTTGCGAAATGAGAGGGGACCCTATGGCACTGTTCAAGAAACACAAGACGGAGCCTGTGCCGCCGGAGGATACCGGCGCCCACGATACCTCCGTGGGGACCGCCGCCGATGTGGAGGCGGTCATGAAAAAATACGACCGGGAGTCCAACACCCGGGTCTGGGAGGGTCTGCCGAAGCTGGTGATCCGCTGGCTGATGGTAGCGTTCTCCGCCTACTGCATCATCGACACTGTGTTCCTTTCCACCCGGCAGGAGGTTCGGCTGCCCATGTTCGTGGGGCTGATCCTGCTGTTCGGCTTCCTGACCTTCCCGGCCAAAAAAGGGGACGAGCGGGTCAACCACATGCCCTGGTATGACATCGTGCTGCTGATTGCCGGGCCCGGCGCCTACTTTTTCTACGCCGTCAATGCCCAGAACGTGGTCCAGATGTCCGCCCGGGTCATGCAGAACGACCTGTACATGATTATCGGCCTCATCGGTATCCTGGCCCTGGTGGAGCTGTGCCGCCGGTGCGTGGGCCTGCCGATCCTGTGCGTGGCCGGTGTGCTGCTGGTGTACACCTTCTTCAACCTGGGCGGCAGTGCAGATTTCAAGATGACCCTCTATCAGGTCATCCGCACCATGTTCTACACCTTCAACGGCATCTTCGGCGGCCCCATCAGCGTGTGCGCCAAGTTCATCGTGGTGTTCATCATCTTCGGCGCCTTCCTGGAGAGGACCGGCATCGCCCAGTTCTTCATCAACCTGGCCAATGCCGTGGCCGGTGCCGCCCCCGGCGGCCCCGCCAAGGTGGCCGTCATCTCCTCCGCCCTGTGCGGCATGGTGTCCGGCTCCTCCGTGGGCAACACCGTCACCACCGGCTCCGTCACCATCCCCATGATGAAGAAGACGGGCTACAAGCCGGAGTTCGCCGGCGCCGTGGAGGCGGCTGCCTCCACCGGCGGCCAGATCATGCCCCCCATCATGGGCGCCGCAGCCTTCCTGATGGCAGAGTTCACCGGCGAGCCCTACGGCACCATCGCCATGCGGGCCATCCTGCCGGCGGTGCTGTACTTCACCGGCATCTACATCGCCGTCCATCTGGAGGCCAAGAAGCTGGGCCTGAAGGGCATTCCCAGAGAGCAGCTGCCCCGCGTGCGCCAGCTGCTGCCCAAGATCTACCTTCTGGCGCCCCTGGTGCTGTTGGTGGTCATGGTCTCCACCAACATGTACACCATGGCCTTCTCCGCTGCCATCGCAATCGTGGCGGCCGTGGCCGTAGGCCTGGTCAACAACGTGGTGGAGATCGCCAGCAAGAGCAGCAACCGGGAGGACTTCCTCACCTTCGGCAAGATCATCGACGCCCTGGAGGGCGGCGCCAAGGGCTCCATCACTGTGGCGGTGGCCTGCGGCGTGGCCGGCATTATCTCCGGCTGCATCACGGTGACGGGCCTGGCCTCCAAGCTGTTGAGCACAATCGTCAGCCTCTCCGGCGGCCACATGATTATCGCCCTGGCGCTGACCATGCTCTGCTGCATCGTGCTGGGCATGGGCGTGCCGACCACCGCCAACTACTGCATCATGGCGGCCACCTGCGCTCCCATCCTGATGGATCCCTCCATCGGTGTCACCAAGATGGCGGCCCACTTCTTCGTGTTCTACTTCGGCATTGTGGCGGACATCACGCCGCCGGTGGCCCTGGCGGCCTATGCCGGCAGCGCCATTGCCAAGGCGGATCCCATGAAGACAGGGTTCAACGCCACGAAACTGGCCATAGCGGCCTTTATCGTGCCGTACATCTTCGCTTTCAGCCCCCAGATGCTCTTTGTGGATGTGACCGGTGCCTTCCAGGTGGTGCAGATCTGCATCAGCGCCCTGCTGGGCATCTTCGGCGTGGCGGCGGCCCTCAACGGATTCCTGTACCGGCCCATCCCCGCGCTGCTGCGGGTGGCCATGGCCGTGGGCGGCCTGGGTATGATGATCCCCGGCACGGCCACCGACATCGCCGGCTTTGTGTTGGTGGTTGGCATCGTCCTCTATCAGCGCTTCAGCGCCCGGCGCGCCGCCATGGTCTGAATGACCTTGAAAGTGCTCCCCGGCTTCCGGGGAGCACTTTTTCACACATACCCGCAAGTTACAAGAGATACGGGCCGCGGGAGAAACTGTAACTGTTTTGTTATTGCTTTGCCCTACATACTGTACTATTATAAGCAATACAGTTGATGCATCTGTGAAGAACAAGAAGAGGAGTACATACCATGGCTGAAGTCAAAGACCTGGAGAATGTGGAACAGGAAGCGACCGCTCCGGCGATGGAGGAGACGGCGGCGGACAGCGCCGCCCCCGCGGAGACGCGCGTAAACCTGAAGGCCCGGTGGCAGGCGATCCCGCGGAAGAAGCGGCGCCGGATCATCCGCCTGTGCATACTGGCACTGCTGCTGGTGATCGCCGCGGTGGTGCTGCTGAAAGTGCTGGGCGGCAAGAGCAGCGATGAGGGAGAGGTGGTCACCGACATTGTGCAGTACGGTTCCATCACCTCCACGGTCCAGGGCAGCGGCCTGACCAAGGCCAAGAGCAGTGAGACAATCACCATCACCACTGTCGGCACAGTGGTGGATGTGCTGGTGGCGGAAGGTGAGACGGTGACTGCCGGCACGCCGCTGTTCACCATCGACTCTCCGGCGGCAGAGACCGCCGTGCAGAAGGCCCGGAGCAATGTGGAGGGCTATGAGAAACAGCTCTCCCAGGCCCAGAAAGACATCGCAGGACTGAATCTCTCCGCCGGCTATGCCGGCAAGCTGATGGAGACCGTGACGCTGAATCCCGGTGATTCCATCACCAAGGGCCAGAAGGTGGCGGTCCTCTCCGACGATACCCGTCTGCGGCTGGAGCAGTATTACAGCTACGCCTATGCGGGCGACCTGCAGGTGGGACAGACGGTGAATGTTTCGATCCCTGCCCTGATGACCTCCGTTCCCGGCACGGTGGAGGCGGTCCACATGGTCAGCCGCATCACGCCGGAGGGGTCCAAGCTCTTCTCCGCCGACATCATCGTGGAGAATGAGGGAGCCCTGACGGCGGATATGGTGGCCTCTGCCACCGCCACTGTGAACGGTGAGACCGTGTACCCCTATGAGGCTGGCAAGCTGGCGTACTACCGCACCGGCGACCTGGTTTCCACGGTGGATGGCACGGTGATTTCCAGCAATCTGGTGGACTACCTGCAGGTGGCGCCCGGCCAGGTGCTGGTGCGCATCGACGGGGAGGAGAGCGAGAGCCAGCTCTTCACCATCCAGCAGAACCTGGACACTGCCCGGGAGGAGCTGAAGACTGCGGAGGAGAACCTGGCCAACTGCAACGCCAAGGCTCCCATTGACGGCATGGTAATCGGCCTGACCATCCAGCCCGGCGATGAGATCGCTGCAAATACCGCAGTGGTGACCATCTCGGACACCTCCAGCGTGGTGATTACCGCCAATGTGGACGAGCGGAACATCAGCTACATCAAGCCGGGGATGCCGGTGGAGCTGAGCCAGTGGGGGACCCCGGCCTTCGGCACCGTGGAGACGGTCAGCCTCTCCAGCACGGTGAACAACGGCGTGGCGACCTATCCCATCACCATCTCGGCGGACAACAGCGAGGGCACCCTGCAGGTCAACAGCTATATCGACTACACTCTAACTGCCAGTGAGAATGACAACTGCCTGGTCCTGCCGCTCCAGTGCGTGCGTACTGTGACCCAGGAGGACGGCTCCACCGTGAACGTGGTGTTTGTAAAGGGCAGTCGGCCGGACAACGCCATTGAGACGCCCACCCTGAGCGAGGAGATCCCGGAGGGCTTCTGGGCGGTGCCGGTGGAGATCGGCATCTCCGACAACTCCAATGTGGAGATCAAGTCCGGTGTGGAAGAGGGGACCGAGGTCTTCACACAGATCCAGTCCCTGCAGGCGTGGGGTTGATGCCCATGGCGAAGAACTTAGTAGAGCTGCGGGACGTCTATAAGATCTATGGCGAAGGGCGGGAGAGCGAGGTACGGGCCCTGGACGGCGTCTCCCTGACCATCGGAAAGGGCGAGTTCGTGGCGGTGGTGGGCCAGTCCGGCTCCGGCAAGTCCACCATGATGAACGTGCTGGGCTGCCTGGACATCCCCACCCGGGGGACGTATCTCCTGGGTGGAACGGACGTCCGGGAGCTGACGGACAAGGAGCTGTCCCACATCCGCAACAAGCAGATCGGCTTTATCTTTCAGCAGTACAACCTGATCCAGAGCCTGACGGTGCTGGAAAATGTGGAACTGCCCCTGATCTACCAGGGGGTGAATGCCGACGACCGCCGGGACATGGCCCTGGAGGCCCTGGCCCGGGTGGGGCTGGCGAACCGCATCAAGCACCGGCCGGTGGAGATGTCCGGTGGCCAGCAGCAGCGGGTGGCCATTGCGCGGGCCATCGCCACCAAGCCTCCCATCATCATGGCCGACGAGCCCACCGGCGCACTGGATTCCCACACCGGGCAGGAGGTGCTGAAATTCCTCCAGGAGCTGAACAAGGAGGGCAGCACCGTCATTCTCATCACCCATGATAACGGCATCGCCGCCACGGCCCGGCGGGTCGTCCGCCTGGCGGACGGCAGAATCATTGAGGACCGGGAGCAGGAGGTGGACTGGCTTTGAATATCCAACAGGCCGTGAAGATGGCGTGGAAGTCCATCTGGGGCAAAAAGGGCCGGTCCGCCCTGACCATGCTGGGCATCATCATCGGCATCGCGGCGGTGATGACCATCGTGTCCGCCATCAACGGCTATACGGAAAAGACCATGGAGCAGTACGAGGCCATGGGCAGCAACAAGCTCACCGTCAACATCTGGAACTACCTGTATGACGAAGATGGCAACAGCCTGGGTCAGGATTACTTTCCGGCGCTGTACGACTACTGCAACAGCATCAAGGAGTATGTGCTGGGCGTGACGCCCCAGGCGTACTGCAACGCCACGGTGGTATACGGGACCAAGAGCACCGCCAATATGAGCTATAATTACGATGAAAACGGCAATCTCACCGGCGACGTGCCGCCCAGCATTTACTACGGCAGCGACCAGTACAGCATCTGCAACAACCTGACGCTGGCCTCCGGCCGGGACCTGTCCGTGTTGGACATCCGGGGCTACAAGCAGGTATGTGTGCTGGGGGACCGGGCGGCAAAGATCTTCTTCGACGCCGCGGACCCCGTGGGCAAGGTGCTCCAGCTCAACGGGCAGAGCTTTGAGGTGGTGGGGGTCTATGCCCCCCGCCTTACCGGTGAAAGCGCATCCGCCAGCCAGATCGACAATGTCATCATTCTGCCCTACACCGCCCGCCGGGTGCTGGGCGGCGACGCACCGGAGCAGTTCATCGTGAAGACCCGCAGCAGCGAGGACATGATCGAGGCCAGCTCCCGCATCGGCGGCTTTTTGAAGGGACTGGTCAATCCCAACGCAGGCGGCTTCCAGGTGGACCAGGAGAACTCCTGGCAGCAGGAGCAGAACAAGCAGATGGGCATGATCTCCCTGATTCTGGGCGGTATCGCCGCCATCAGCCTGCTGGTGGGCGGCATCGGCATCATGAACATCATGCTGGTGACCGTCACCGAACGGACCCGGGAGATCGGCATCCGCCGGGCCATTGGTGCCGAGCGGAGCAGCATCGTCATCCAGTTCCTCATCGAGGCGGCCATGCTCTGCGGCATCGGTGGCATCATCGGCATCCTCATCGGCACCGGCGGCAGCCTGCTGGTGGGACGGCTGATGTTCCAGATGACCATCTACCCGGCGGCGTGGATTACCCTGTGCGCCTTCACGCTGTCGGTGGCGCTGGGAATTTTGTTCGGCATTTATCCGGCGGCAAAGGCCGCCAGGCTCCAGCCCGTGGAAGCACTGCGGGCAGAATGAGAGGGAGAGACTGATGAAGAGACGAATCATGACATTCCTGCTGGCCGTGTGCATGGCGGTTTCCCTGCTGGCGGTGCCGGCGGGGGCGGCCAATACCGCAGCAGTCACATTTTCCGATGTCGGGGACAAGAGCACGGCAGTGGCGGTGGAATCCCTGCGTCTGCTCGGTGTGCTGGACGGCTATGGGGATGGGACCTTCCGCCCCGGCACTGTCCTCACCCGGGCGCAGTTCTGCAAGATGGCGGTCTACGCCATGAACGGCAGCAATGAGCTGGGACGCTACCGGACCGTCACGGTATTTTCAGATGTGAAGCCCTCTTATTGGGCGGCGCCGTATATCAACATGGCCGCCAAGGGCAAAAACATCATCTCCGGCTACGCAGACGGGAAATTCCACCCCGACCGCACGGTGACCGTGGGCCAGGCGGTGACCATCCTGCTGCGGATGCTGGGCTACAAGGACGAAGACGTCGGCGGCGTCTGGCCGGACAGCTATATGGCGGAAGCCGCGCTCATCGGCCTGACCGACGGCGTCAGCGGAACTGGAAACGAGGGCCTGACCCGCGGACAGGCGGCCAAGCTCTTTTTGAATCTGCTTCGGGCGGACCAGAAAGAGGGCGGCAGCTATCTCGCCACACTGGGCGAGACCCGGACGGGGCAGATGCTGGTCTCCTCCACGGCTGACGGACCGCGGGGCGCCGGAACGGCGCTGCAGATGGCCTCCGGCGCAGTTTACTCCCTGGCGGACGGCAAGGTCTCCAACGGCATGCTCAACGGCACCAAGGGGACACTGCTGCTCAGCAAGAACGGTAATGAAGCCCTGACCTTTGTGCCGGATTCCGTGGGCAGCAGCAAGGTCGTGGTCCTCTCCACGGCCAAGGCCACGGAGCTGACGGATACCACCGGTACCAAGTACGTTATGGACAACGACACCGGCGTCTACTACAACGGCAAGGAGTCCGTGTGGAGCGAGGTCTACTCCTGGCTGAACGCGGGCACCTCCCTGACGCTGTATCTGGATGCAGGCGGCGGTGTGGACTATGTGTTCGTCGGCGGCGGCGGGACCACGTCCAACGAGGCGGTCATCATCTATGAGAAGGGGTCCACCTCGGGCTTCAGCTCTCTGGCCGGCGGCACCAGCGGATACGCCATCTACAAGAACGGCCTGCCCGCCACGGCCGGGGATATGCGCAAGTACGACGTGGCAACCTATTCCAGCACCACCAACTCCATCCGCGTGTGCGACACCCGGATTACCGGCTACTATGAGGATTGTTATCCCAATCCCAAGGAGCCCACGAAGATCACGGTCCTGGGCTATGAGTTCAACGTGCTGCCCACCGCTATGCAGACGGTCTCCCAGTTCAAGCCCGGCGACCAGATCACTCTGCTCCTGACCGAGGACAATCAGGTGGCCGGCGCGGTGGCGGCCAGCGGCAACACGGCCACCGGCAATGCCATCGGCATCGCCGAGGTCTCCAGCGGAAGCGCCACGGTGGACCTGCTCTGCGGCATCCAGGTGAAGGGCTCGGTCAGTCTCTCCGCCAGCGATGTGGAGCGGCTGAACGGCCAGCTGGTGCGGGTCTCCTCCAGCCGGAAGGGCGGCCTGTCCCTGACCCGCCTGACGGGCGGCGTCTCCGGCGAGCTGAATGTGGCGGAGCGCAAGCTGGGCAGCCGGAATCTGGCGGACAATGTGGTTGTCTTCCAGAACGACGGCAGCGGCCTCACCGCCATCAGCCTGTCCCAGATCGCGGACGGCAGCGTGCCCGCTTCCCAGATCACCTACGCCGGCACCGACTGGGCAGGCAGGGTAAAGGTCATCGTGCTGAATTCCGCCATCGGCGGCGGCTACATCTTCGGCCGCGCCAACTATACCGCGAACTATGACGAAGAGGGCAACCGGGAGGGCAATGCCCAGCTGTCTGTGGAATACGGTGCGGGCAAGAGCACGCCCACCTTTGAGACCGGCTATGTGGTGCGCAACGGCGACATCGTGGGCATCACCATCGTCACCTCTGGAAACACCCAGCGGATCGGCAGCCTGGTCTATCCTGACGAGCTGCGGAACGTGCCCAACACCGCTTGGAGCGGCAAGGGTGCCGTCACGGTGAACGGCCGGACCTACACGGTCCCTGCCAGCGTCCCCTGCTACAACACGCAGACCAAGAGCTGGGTCACCCTCACCGAGGCCAGAGCCTATGCAGACAGCGCCACGCTGTATGTGTACCAGGGCGTGGTCCGCTTCCTGGAAGTGGGCTGAGAGAACCGGCTGAAATCCGGGACAGATCCTCCTCTGAAAACGGTATATGTCCCATAAAAAACGGGCCGCCCCTTGTGGGGCGGCCCGTTTGCGCAGGGCGGCGCGTTGGGAAACGGCGGCGTCATACCACCTGGAACAGGTAGAACTTCAGATAATTCGTCTCCTCGACGCCCCAGAGGATGGGGTGGTCGCAGGCCTGCTGCCGGGCCTCGATCTGCCGCAGCTGCACTCCGGCGTCCCGGGCGGCGCTGTGGAGCATGGCTGCGAACTTCTCCTCCGTGGCGAAGTGGGAGCAGGAGCAGGTGGCGAGAAGACCGCCCCGGGGCAGCAGCTTCATGGCCCGGTAGTTGATCTCCTTATACCCGGAGATGGCGTTGGCAACGGTCCTGCGGGACTTGGTGAAGGCCGGCGGGTCCAGGATGATGAAGTCGTACCGCTTCGGCTCCTTCTCCAGCGCGGGCAGCAGGTCGAACACGTTGGCGGCCACGCAGTCCACTGCGCCGGTGAGGCCGTTGCGCGCCGCGTTGGCCCGGGCCATCTCCACGGCGGACTCCGACACATCCACGGCGGTGACGTGCTTCGCCCCGCCCATCGCGGCGTTCAGAGCGAAGGATCCGGTGTGGGTGAAGCAGTCCAGCACCGTCCTGCCCCGGGCGATGCGCCCCACCGCCCGGCGGTTGTACTTCTGGTCCAGGAAGAACCCGGTCTTCTGGCCGTTCTCCACGTCTACCAGATATTTCACGCCGTTCTCCGTGATCTCCGTCACTGCAGAATCCGGCGCCGCTTCCCCCGGCAGGGGATACCACCCCTTGCCCTGGGGCAGCCCCTCCTTCTCCCGCAGGGCCACGTCGTTCCGGAGAAGGATCCCGCGGATCGGGAACCCGTCCGCCCGGAGGAGCTCCGCCAGCGCCGGCAGCAGGATGTCCTGGATCCGCTCCATGCCCACGGACAGCACCTGGACGGACAGCAGGTCGTGGAACTTGTCCACCGTCAGTCCGGGAAAGGCATCTGCCTCCCCGAAGATGATCCGGCAGGCGTCCAGGTCCTCCGGAGACATCACGCGCTTCCGGTATTCCCAGGCCCACTGAAGCTTCCGGCGCCAGAAGGCGGCGTCGAACTGGTCATTGGCGTTGCGGGACACCAGCCGCACCCGGATCTTGGACTGTTCCGACAAAAAGCCCGTACCCAGATACCGGCCCTTTTTGCTGATCACGTCCACCAGGCCGCCGTTTTCCGCCTGTCCCTCTGTGGCTGTAATTTCTGCGTCATAGACCCAGGGATGGCCCCGGAGGATGGCGGCCTCCGCTTTGGCCGTGACGGTGTATCTGGGGTAATTCCGTTCCGCTTTCATGGCATGATTCCTTTCCCTCTGATATTTCCAGGCCAGTGTATCACATTTTTGAGGGAAACGCCATAGACTGGGAAAAAAGGAGGGACAATTCCATGCCCAAGATCTATCTGAGCCCGTCCACTCAGGACTGGAACATGTACGTTACCGGCAGCGGGTCCGAGGAGTACAACATGAACCTGCTGGCAGACGCCCTGGTGCCCTATCTGCTCTCCAACGGCATCCAGTACCAGCGCAACCGGCCGGAGATGACTGCCGGCAGCTCCATCCGGGAGGCCAATCAGGGGGAGTATGACCTGTATCTGGCGCTCCACTCCAACGCCGCCCCAGAGGGGCGCTATGGCGAGGAACGGGGCATTATTGCCTTCTATTACCCCGGCAGCGTGGGCGGTCAGCGGGCCGCAGAGCTCATCGCCCAGGAGCTGCGGAAGATCTATCCATTGCCCAACAAGGTCACTACCCGCCCCACCACTTCACTGGGAGAGGTCCGCCAGCCCCGGTTTCCCTCTGTACTGCTGGAGATCGGCTACCACGACAATTACAGCGACGCCACCTGGCTGGAGGGCCACTGGGATGCCATCGCCCAGCAGATTGCCCGGGGCCTGACGGAGTATTTCGGCCTGCCCTTTATCTACCCCATGGACCCGATGCAGGGCACCGTGTCTGTGAGCAACGGCACGCTGAACCTGCGGGACTATCCATCCTCCTCCGGCAAGGTGATCGCCAACCTTCCCAACGGCGCCACTGTTACGATCTACGGCGAATGGAACGGCTGGTATGTGGTGCACTACGGGGATCAGGTGGGGTATGCCGCCGCGGCATACATCAATACGTGAGAATCCGCCGGCTTCCCGCCGCGGCGGGAAGCCGGCGGGCCGGAGACAGGGGTACACCTGACAGACCTCGTAAAAAACTCCAAAAGCGTTCGGCGGAATTTGGGTAAATATACAGATTTGCCTTGACAGAAGAGGGCAGAACGATTAAACTAAAAACGGATAATTGTCGGCAGGCAACAGGGGGCCTTCCGATTGTTTTCTGCCCATGCGGCCCATGCGGCCTGCATATAAAACCCAAAGCGTACAGGATACCGGACACAGGAGGAGAAGATACCGTGATTGGAAACGTCGTTGCCGCCCTGATCGGGCTGGCAGTTGGCGGCGTGATCTGCTTCTTCCTCGGTATTCGCTACCGGAAAACCGTTTCTGAAAAGGAAATCTCAAGCGCGGAAGAAGAGGGAAAGCGCATCATCAACGAGGCCATCAAGAGCGCCGAGACCAAGAAAAAAGAGGCACTGCTGGAAGCCAAAGAAGAGATTTTGAAGAACCGCAGCGAGTACGAGAAGGAAGAGAAGTCGCGCAGAGCCGACCTGCAGCGGCAGGAAAACCGCCTGCAGCAGAAGGAAGAGAACCTCGACCGCAAGACCGAGGCTCTGGAGAAGAGAGAGGAGTCCCTGGCCCAGAAGCATGCGGCCATCGACAAGGAAAACGAGGAGATCAAAGTCATCAAGCGCAGCCAGACGGAGATGCTGGAGCGGATTTCCGGCTTCACCGCCGAGGAGGCCAAGGCCTATCTGATCGCTCAGGTGGAGGCCGAGGTGACCCACGAGACCGCCCTCAAGATCAAAGAGGTCGAGTCCCGGATGAAGGAAGAGTGCGAGGCGCGCGCCCGGGAAGTGGTGGCCCAGGCCATCCAGCGGTGCGCTGCCGACCAGGTGGCCGAAATGACCGTCAGTGTGGTTCCCCTGCCCAATGACGAGATGAAGGGCCGCATCATCGGCCGCGAGGGCCGCAACATCCGCACCATCGAGACCCTGACGGGTGTGGATCTCATCATCGACGACACGCCCGAGGCCATCACCGTCTCCTGCTTCGAGCCGGTGCGGCGGGAGATCGCCCGCCTGGCCCTGGAGAAGCTGATCGCCGACGGCCGCATCCATCCCACCCACATTGAGGAGATGGTGGAGAAGGCACGCCGGGAAGTGGAGAACACCATCAAGGCAGAGGGTGAGCGCGCCGTGTTCGAGTGCGGCGTGCGGAACCTGCACCCGGAGCTGGTGAAGATGCTGGGCCGCCTCCACTACCGGACCAGCTACGGCCAGAACGTCCTGCAGCACTCCATCGAGGTCAGCCACATCGCCGGCATGATGGCCTCCGAGCTGGGTGCGGATGTCCAGGCTGCCAAGCGGGCCGGCCTGCTCCACGATCTGGGCAAGGCCGTGGACCACGAGCTGGAGGGCACCCACGTGTCCCTGGGTGTGGAGTTCGCCCGGAAGTACAAGGAGCGGGAGGACATCATCCACGCCATCGAGGCCCACCACAACGATGTGGAGCCCCGGACCGTGGTGGCCTGTCTGGTGCAGGCGGCAGACGCTATCTCCGCAGCCCGCCCCGGTGCCCGGCGGGAGAACCTGGAGAACTACATCAAGCGTCTGGAGCAGCTGGAGACCATCACCGGCTCCTATCCTGGCGTGGATAAGGCCTACGCCATCCAGGCCGGCCGCGAGGTGCGGGTCATGGTGAGGCCCGAGCAGGTCAGCGAGGACCAGATGGTCATCCTGGCCCGGGACCTGGCCAAGAAGATCGAGGAGGAAATGGAGTACCCCGGTCAGATCAAGGTCCACGTCCTGCGGGAGACCAAGGTCATCGAGTACGCGAAATAAGAATTGCAGCAAGGCGGCGGGCCATCGGCCCGCCGCCTGTTCTTGGTTTCGAAGAAGGGTACTTCCGTCAGCAGATGGGAGCCGCCGGAGCACATAGCCTGCCTATATGGACGAATCTCCTGCAGGAAAGCGCCCTGCTTTCCTCTCAAATATCAAAGAGAGCAAGCTTCGGCTCAATATCAGTTCTGCAAATGCGGAACCAGGGAGCCATAACAGTTGACTTTTTCTCCCAGAGTGGATACAATAAATGTTCAGTGTAAACTGCGCCGAAGGACGGCGCGATCATAGAGAAAAGGATGACGACTATGGCACAGGATAAGAGACAGGTGGACGCCATCACCGCACGGGACGTAGACTTCGCCCAGTGGTACACGGACGTCTGCAAGAAGGCGGAGCTGATCGACTACACCTCCGTGAAGGGCATGTTCATCTACCGGCCCTACGGCTACGCCCTGTGGGAGAATATCCAGGCGGAGCTGGACCGGCGCTTCAAGGCCACGGGGCACGAGAACGTGTACCTGCCGGTGCTGATCCCGGAGTCCCTGCTCCAGAAGGAGAAGGACCATGTGGAGGGCTTTGCACCCGAATGTGCGTGGGTCACTGTGGGCGGCAGTGAGAAGCTGGAGGACCGCTGCGCTATCCGCCCCACTTCGGAGACGCTCTTCTGCGAACATTATGCCAACATCATCCACTCCTGGCGGGACCTGCCCAAGCTGTACAACCAGTGGTGCAGCGTGCTGCGGTGGGAAAAGACCTCCCGCCCCTTCCTGCGCCATCGGGAATTCCTGTGGCAGGAGGGCCACACCATGCACGCCACCGCCGAAGAGGCCCGGGAAGAGACCATGCAGATGCTGAACATCTACGCGGACTTCATGGAGAACGTGCTGGCTATGCCTGTCATCAAGGGCCGCAAGACCGACAAGGAGAAGTTCAACGGCGCAGAGGAGACCTACACGGTGGAGTGTATGATGCACGACCACAAGGCCCTCCAGGCGGGCACCAGCCACTACTTCGGCGACGGCTTTGCCAAGGCATTTGATATCACGTTCACTGGCAAGGACAACCAGCCCCACTATCCCCACCAGACCAGCTGGGGCGTCAGCACCCGGATGATCGGCGGCATCATCATGACCCACGGCGACGACAACGGCCTGGTGCTGCCGCCCCGGATCGCCCCCACCCAGGCGGTGGTGATCCCCGTGGCGGCCCACAAGCCCGGGGTGCTGGAGGCGGCGGCCTCTCTGCGGGACCGGCTGAACGCGGCCGGCGTGCGGAGCAAGATGGACGACTCTGATAACTCCCCCGGCTGGAAGTTCGCAGAGTATGAGATGAAGGGTGTGCCCGTCCGGGTGGAGATCGGCCCCAAAGACATGGAGAAGGAGCAGTGCGTCATTGCCCGGCGGGACACCGGCGAGAAGATCACCGTGGCCCTGGCGGAGCTGGAGAGCGCCGTGAAGGCCCTGCTGGATCACATCCACGACAATCTGTATGCCATGGCCCTGAAGAACCGGGAGGACAACACCTTCGACATCCAAACTCCCGAGGAGGCCAAGGCCATTGTGGAGGGGAAGGGCGGCTTCCTCCGGTCCAAGTGGTGCGGCAGTCTGGAGTGTGAGCTGGCCATGAAGGAGCGGGCCGGTGTCAGCTCTCGCTGTATGCCCCTGGTCCAGAGCGGCACGGAGGGCACCTGCCCCGTGTGCGGCAGGAAATGCACCACCGACATCTACTGGGGTGTGGCTTATTGAGAACGAAAAGGGAGGAGGGGAACGCCCCCTCCTCTCTTTTTCAGCAGTCCGGAAGAGCTGAAACCGACGGTTTTCCTCCAAAATTTCGGAAGAATTGGAAAAAGATTCAGCCCTCCAAAAAAATCTTCATATTTTCATAAAAAACAGAGAAAATAGGCTTGACATTAGCAAGATTTTCTTTTATGATAATAAAGCTCGCGTGGAGGGCAGAACTGCGCCCAGCGAGTACTGCGATGAACCGGGAGATTGCTCGAAAGAGGTAACTTCCGGGGAGTATGTCCGATAATCGGGCGGCTGAGAAGGATCTGTACGTTGCGTAGATCGCTGCGCCATGACAGGATACCGGCCGTATCATGCGCCGGTATTTTTCATGAGCTGGAATGATACGCACGGTTAAGCGTATAGAAAAATTCTCTCGCCGTAGGTCGTCGAGACTCGTGAAACTACCTACGAAATCAGGAGGAAACAACCATGGCTCAGAAAGAAATGATCCGCATCCGGCTGAAGGCCTATGACCATCAGGTCATCGACCAGAGCGCAGAGAAGATCGTGGAGACCGCCAAGCGCACCGGCGCTTCCGTGTCCGGCCCCATCCCTCTGCCCACCAAGAAGGAAGTCGTCACCATCCTGCGGGCCGTCCACAAGTACAAGGACAGCCGCGAGCAGTTTGAGCGCCGCACCCACAAGCGCCTCATCGACATCACCAAGTCCACCCCCAAGACGGTGGAGGCCCTGATGGCCCTGGAGCTGCCTGCCGGCGTGGAGATCGAGATCAAGCTGTAACCAATTAAAGAGGGGATGAAATCCCCCCTTTAGATTCCCCCTCGCCAGTGTGCGCACTGGCGGCGCCGCCCAGGGCGGCTGAGTCAAGGTATTTTCGCCACGTACACGCCGCGGCGAAAATAGATTGAAAATTGTTTGCTGTCCATGTCTGCCGTCTTGCGAGGCAGACGGGTCATGTCGGCAGAGCAATGCGGCGGGACCCAACCCGCACGTATCTAAGCCGACCAATAACCTTTAAGGAGGAACAACCATGAAAGCGATCATCGGCAAAAAAGTGGGCATGTCCCAGATTTTTGACGAGAACGGCCATGTGATCCCCGTCACCGTGATTGAGGCGGGTCCCTGCGTGGTCGTGCAGAAGAAGACTTCCGAAAAGGAAGGCTATGAGGCGGTCCAGCTGGGCTTTGAGGACATCTCTGAGCGTAAGCTCACCAAGCCCGAGAAGGGCCACCTGGACAAGGCCGGCGTGGCTCCCAAGAAGTACCTGCGGGAGTTCGACCTGGAGAATGCCGCCGAGCTGAACGTGGGCGACATCGTGAAGGCTGATGCCTTCCAGGCGGGCGACTTCGTGGATGTCACCGGCATCAGCAAGGGCCACGGCTATCAGGGCGTCATCAAGCGCCACGGTGCCCACCGCCTGAAGGAGACCCACGGCTCCGGCCCTGTGGCCCGTCAGATCGGTTCTCTGGGCGCCACCAGCCACATGTCCAAGATCATCAAGGGCACCATCGGCGCCGGCCACATGGGCGTGGAGCAGGTGACTGTCCAGAACCTGAGCGTCGTCAAGGTCGACCCCGAGCTGAACATGCTGGTGGTCTGCGGTGCGATCCCCGGCCCCAAGGGCGGCCTCGTGACCATCAAGTCCACGGTCAAGGTCCACAAGGTCAAGCAGGCCGGCGCTGACATCAGCAAGAACCCGCAGAAGGCTTCCGGCCGCAACCCGCAGAAGGCCTCCGCCAGAAACAAGTAAGAAAGGGGTGCTTGATCAATGTCTACTATGAAAGTGTTGAACATGGCCGGCGCAGAAGTCGGCACTGTGGAACTGAACGACGCGATCTTCGGCATCGAGCCCAACCAGACCGTCGTGCACGAGGTTGTCAAGAACCACCTCGCCAACTGCAGACAGGGTACCCAGAGCGCCCTCACCCGCGCCGAAGTCTCCGGCGGCGGCAGAAAGCCCTGGCGTCAGAAGGGCACCGGCCACGCCCGGCAGGGCAGCACCCGTGCTCCCCAGTGGACCCACGGCGGCATCGTGTTTGCCCCCAAGCCCCGGGATTACAGCTATGTGCTGAATAAGAAGGTCAAGCGCCTGGCGCTGAAGTCCGTCCTCTCCGCCAAGGTGGCCGAGGGCCAGATGGTGGTCATCGACTCCATCAAGATGGACGCCATCAAGACCGCTGACTTCCGCAAGTTCCTCACCGCCGTCGGTGTGGACGGCAAGGCCATGGTGGTCACCCCCGCCGTGGATCAGACCATCGTCAAGAGCGCGCGGAACATCCCCGGCGTTGTGACCACTCCCGCTTCCATCCTGAGCGTCTATGACATCCTGAACGCCAAGTATCTGGTCGTGGACAAGGACGCCCTCGCAAAAATCGAGGAGGTGTACGCGTAATGGCTACCGCTTACGATATTATCATCCGCCCCATCATCACCGAGCGCGCCATGTCCGGTGCCGCCGACAAGAAGTACGTCTTCGAGGTGGCCAAGGACGCCGGCAAGATCGAGATCAAGAAGGCGGTGGAGGAGATCTTCGGTGTGAAGGTTGCCTCTGTCAACACCCTGACGGTGCCCGGCAAGGAGAAGCGCATGGGTGCCGGCCGTCCCGGCATGACCAAGACCTGGAAAAAGGCCTATGTCCAGCTGGCGGCGGATTCCAAGACCATCGAGTTCTTCGAAGGTATGGTCTGATAAACGGAAGGAGTGTAACGCGACATGTCTATCAAAACTTTTAAGCCGACGACTCCCTCCAGACGGCAGATGACGGTCTCCGGGTTCGACGGCATCGACAAGAAGGCGAAGCCCGAGCCCAGCCTTACTGAGCCCCTGAAGAAGAGCTCCGGCCGCAACAGCTACGGCCGCATCACCGTCCGCCACCGCGGCGGCGGCAACAAGCGCAAGTACCGTATCATTGACTTCAAGCGGGACAAGATCGGCTCCGCCACCGTGCTGCGCCTGGAGTACGATCCCAACCGCAGCGCCAACATCGCTCTGATCCAGTATGAGGACGGCGAGAAGCGCTATATCCTGGCGCCCCTGGGCCTGAAGGCCGGCCACAAGATCATGACCGGCCCCGAGGCGGACATCCTGCCCGGCAACGCCCTGCCCATCGCCAACATCCCCGTTGGTACCGTGATCCATAATATCGAGCTGCATCCCGGCAACGGCGCCCAGCTGGTGCGCTCCGCCGGCACCGCCGCTCAGCTGATGGCCAAGGAGGGCGGCGACGCCCAGATCCGTCTGCCTTCCGGCGAGGTCCGCATCGTGCGCACCAACTGCTACGCCACCATCGGTCAGGTTGGCAACATCGAGCACGAGAACATCAACATCGGCAAGGCCGGCCGCAAGCGTCACATGGGCTGGCGTCCCACCGTCCGCGGCTCCGTCATGAACCCCAATGACCACCCCCACGGCGGCGGCGAGGGCCGCGCGCCCGTCGGCCGTCCCGGCCCTGTGACTCCCTGGGGCAAGCCCGCCATGGGTTACAAGACCCGCAAGGGCAAGAACCCCACCAATAAATTCATCGTCAAGCGCCGCAACGAGAAGTAAGGAGGCAAGTCAATATGAGCAGATCCATTAAAAAAGGCCCGTATGTTGCCCCGGAGCTTCTGAAGCGGGTCGAGGAAATGAACGCGAAGAACGAGAAGAAGGTCCTCAAGACCTGGAGCCGCAGCTCCACCATCTTTCCCGCCTTCGTGGGCCACACCATCGCCGTTCACGACGGCCGCAAGCACGTGCCCGTCTATATCCAGGAGGATATGGTCGGCCACAAGCTGGGTGAGTTCGCGCCCACCCGCACCTTCCGCGGCCATCGGAAAGATTCTTAATGAAGGAGGATGCAGAACATGGAAGAGATGAAGATTGCCAAAGCGTATCTGCGCTATGTCCGCATCGCTCCCCGCAAGGTCCAGATCGTGTGTGATCTGATCCGCGGCAAGGACGCCGGCACCGCCATGGCGATCCTGATGCAGACCCCCAAGGCCGCTTCCGAGCCTCTGATGAAGCTCCTGAAGTCCGCCTGTGCCAATGCCGAGAACAACTTCGGCATGGACCCCGCCAAGCTGGTGGTGTCCGAGGTGTTCGCCACTCCCGGCCCCATCCTGAAGCGGATGATGCCCCGGGCTCAGGGCCGCGCCTATCGGATCAATAAGAAGACTTCTCACGTCACCCTGGCTGTGACGGAAAAGGCATAAGAGGGAGGAGAACAGTTTTATGGGACAGAAAGTAAATCCCCACGGCCTGCGCGTGGGCGTCATCAAAGACTGGGATTCCCGTTGGTATGCCAGTGATGAGAAGGTCGGCGATCTGATCGTCGAGGATCAGAAGATCCGCAAGTACCTGAAGAAGACCCTGTACGGCGCCGGTGTTCCCAAGATCGAGATCGAGCGGAGCAACGAAGTCGTCACCATCTTCCTCCACTGCGCCCGGCCGGGCATGGTCATCGGCAAGGGCGGCGAGCAGATCGAGCAGTATCGTCTCGCTGTGGAGAAGCTGATCGGCAAGAAGGTGCGCCTGAACATCGTCGAGGTCCGCAACCCCGACATGAACGCCCAGCTGGTGGCGGAGAACATCGCCCAGCAGTTGGAGAAGCGTATCTCTCACCGCCGCGCCATGAAGAACGCCATGGCCCGCGCCAT
>NZ_CAKVVF010000017.1:0-30501 GCF_934833455.1 Oscillibacter sp. KLE 1728 | reverse complement strand
AGCCCAGGGTGGAGAAGGGCCACAGGGCGCTGGAGAACCAGGTGTCCAGCACGTCCGGGTCCCGGGTCAGATGGGTGGAGCCGCACTTTTCGCACTTGGTGGGGTCCTCCCGGGAGACGTTGATGTGGCCGCAGTCGTCGCAGGTCCAGGCGGGGATCTGGTGGCCCCACCACAGCTGGCGGGAGATGCACCAGTCATGGACGTTCTCCATCCAGTTGGTGTAGGTCTTGGCGAACCGCTCGGGCACGAACTTCACCTCGCCCTCCCGGACCACCCGCAGGGCCTCCTTGGCCAGGGGCTCCATCTTCACGAACCACTGGGCGGAGATCAGGGGCTCCACGTCATTGTGACAGCGGTAGCAGGTGCCCACATTGTGGTTGTAGGGCTCGGTCTTGACGAGATAGCCCTGCTCCTCCAGGTCCTTGACGATCTGCTTGCGGCACTCGTACCGGTCCATCCCATTGTAGGGGCCGCCGTTCTCGTTGATCCTGCCGTCGTCGCCGATGCAGCGGATGACCTCCAGGTTATGGCGCAGGCCCACCTCGAAGTCGTTGGGGTCATGGGCGGGAGTCATCTTCACAGCGCCGGTGCCGAAGCCCAGCTCCACGTAGTCGTCCGCCACAATGGGGATCTCCCGGTTCATGATGGGCAGGATGCAGGTCTTGCCCACCAGATCACGGAACCGCTCGTCCTCCGGATTCACAGCCACGCCGGTGTCGCCCATCATGGTCTCGGGACGGGTGGTGGCCACCACCAGATCGCCGCTGCCGTCGGCCAGGGGATAGCGGATATACCACAGGTGGCCGGGCTTGTCCACATACTCCACCTCGGCGTCGGACAGGGCGGTGATGCAGTGGGGGCACCAGTTGATGATGCGGCTTCCCTTGTAGATCAGGCCCTTGTCATACAGCTCGCAGAAGGTCTCCCGCACAGCCTTGGAGCAGCCCTCATCCATGGTGAAGCGGGAGCGGCTCCAGTCGCAGGAGACGCCCATCTTCTTCTGCTGCTCCACGATGCGGTTGCCATACTCCTCCTTCCACTTCCACACCCGCTGGAGGAACTTCTCCCGGCCCAGATCATAGCGGGTCAGGCCCTCCTTGACGCGCAGTTCCTCCTCCACCTTGATCTGAGTGGCGATGCCGGCATGGTCGGTGCCGGGGACCCACAGCGTGGAGTAGCCCTGCATCCGCTTGAAGCGGGTCAGGATGTCCTGCAATGTGCAGTCCAGGGCGTGGCCCATGTGGAGCTGGCCCGTGACGTTGGGGGGCGGCATGACGATGGAGAAGGGCTTCTTCTTGGGATCCGGATCCCCGTTAAAGCAGTCGTTGTCCTCCCACATCTGGTAGATGCGGGACTCCACCTGTTGGGGTTCATACACCTTGGGCAGTTCTTTCATCATACGTTCGATCTCTCCTATTCTCTGAACTTTCGTCCTTTTTGTCATGACTGGGGCGCCGGTCCGCACCGCCCTGCCGTTCGCCAGATCGCAGCTCAGCTCCAGCAGAATGCTTTATGCGCGCTTACACAGCAAAAACGCCCTGGGCCTTTCGGCTCAGGGCGAACAAATGTCCGTGGTACCACCTGGATTCGGGAAAACCCGCACTCTGCGGCGCATTTGCGCCTGCCCTGTCAACGGTGGGCCTCCGCCGGGGCTTACTGATGCTTCGGCTCCGGTGCTCCGGGACGACTTCTCCGGCGGCTTTGGGAGAACTCACACCAGCCGTTCTCTCTCTTGGCCGCTGCCCACCGGATACTGCTTCCCTTCCTCGCAGTTTGCCATATTTTATTTTAGTATAGTATACCCCGGTTCGATTGTCAAGCGTCAGCTCAGCCGCAGGATCTCCTTCTTCAGCCGGGAGATGATGCGCTTTTCCAGCCGGGAGATGTAGCTCTGCGAGATGCCCAGCTGGTCCGCCACCTCTTTCTGGGTCTGCTCTTTTCCGCCCCCCAGGCCGAACCGCAGCGTGATGATCTGCTTTTCCCGGGGCGAGAGAACGTTGATGGCCGCCGCCAGCAGGTCCCGCTCCACATCCTCTTCGATGGGGCGCATCACCACGTCCGCCTCAGTCCCCAGCACGTCGGAGAGCAGCAGCTCGTTGCCGTCCCAGTCGGTGTTCAGCGGCTCGTCGAAGGACACCTCCCCCTTCCGCCCGGCATTTTTGCGCAGGTACATCAAAATCTCGTTCTCGATGCACCGGGAGGCATAGGTGGCCAGCTTGATGTTCTTGTCCGTCCGGTAGGTGCCCACCGCCTTGATGAGCCCGATGGTGCCGATGGAAATCAGGTCCTCGATCCCCACTCCCGTGTTCTCGAACCGCCGGGCAATGTACACCACCAGCCGCAGATTATGTTCGATCAGCTCCTTGCGGGCGTCCTCCTCCCCGATGCGCTCCAGCAGCTCCGCCTCCCGCTCCCGGCTCAGGGGCGGTGGCAGGGTGTCGCTGCCCCCGATGTAGTGCAGCTCCGCCGGCGGCAGCAGCCCCACCCGCACCAGCAGCCGCCGCCATTGTTTCATCCAGTCCTTCATGGTTTCTTCTCCTTCCAGCCGCGCCGCCCCACAGGGCGCTGTATCCCGTCCCCAGCTCTGTGGGGGAAAAGGCAACCGGCAGTCCGGCATACCGCTCCCCCGCCACCTCCGTCCAGTCGCTGCGCACCGCCAGCAGCAGTCCGCCCGCCACTCCCACCGCGTGGTAGGGGATCAGACGGAACCGCAGCTCCGGCGCCGCCCGCATCATGGGCTCCAGCAGCTCTGCGGGACGCTCCAGCGCCCCGCGGTCCAGCAGAGAGCGGACCTCTCTTGGAAGCGCGCCGTCCAGCCGTCCCGGAGCCACCACCAGCACCGGCGCTCCGGAGACTGGATCCCGCAGGGCGTTTCCCGTGTCGCAGAAAGCGGTAAACGCCGTGGTCCGCCCGGCCAGACACACCTGTACCCGCACCAGCTCGCCCCGGACGCCCTTTCCCGCCGCCGCACGAAACACCACTGTCAGAACCAGATAGGCCGCGGCCGCAGCGGTCAGCAGCACCTTTGCATCCACGTCCGTGTAGAACACGCCGTTCACCATCGGCACGCCGCCCCCCGCCACTAGGCCCAGGGCCAGCACGCACCCGGCCATGGCACAGGAGACGGCGAACAGCAGCAGCGTCAGCCGCAGCAGCTTTGCCTCTCCTCCATAGGCCGCCAGCGCCAGCAGTATGCCTGCCGCCAGCTTCACCGGCGTTGCGGAGAGAAAGCCCAGCCCCGGCAGAAATACCGCCACGGCATAGGCGCCCCCCAGCAGGCCCGCCAGAAGGTAGCGTCTCCGCCGGAGGGGAATGCCCGCCAGACGCGCGGCGCAGAGCACCAGCAGATAGTCCATCAGCGCGTTCAGCACAAACACGCTGTCCACATACACCACGGTCAAGCGATCCGCCTCCCTTCCGTTCCGTGGGACTATTATAGGGCAGACCGCAGAGAAATACGGTCGCAAAAGGGGGACGCGCCCTGTAAAAAGGTGCGTCCCCCCGGCAGCCGATTGGGGCCGCAGCACAAATGCTGCGGCTCCGGCGGCATGGAAATACTGTGATGGGAAATAACTTTACAGCAATGATAAATACGGAACAATCAGCGATGCCAGCATGGAAATCACCAGAATGACCACCAGGATCGCGGCAAACAGTCTGTGCTTGTTGCTCACTTGTTTCCCTCCTCCGTCAGGATCTTGCGGATGCTCTTTTCCGCCTTGCTGCGGGGCAGCATCAGCTCATGCCCGCAGCCCAGGCACTTGAGCTTGATGTCCATGCCCACCCGCAGAATCTCCCACTGGGTGCTGCCGCAGGGATGGGCTTTCTTCAGCTCCACTTTGTCATGCAGATGCAGGTCCATATTGGCCTCCTTGTCAAAGCAGCCTCCCGGGCTGCATATAGTAACGGTATGGAACAACACGCCGCCGTTGCGGCAGATAGGATGCGATTACAATATGCCGGAAAACAAGCTGTATCCGCCGGAGGGCCTGCGCCCTCCCTCTTCTTTCACGCTCCAGAGCCTGCGGGAGGCCATGGAGCAGAACACGGTGCTGGAGGATCGGGTCCTCCGGTGTGATGCCGGACACAACCTGCTTCTCTCCCTGGGAGGCATCCAGGCCCGCATCCCCCGGGAGGAGGTCCTCTCCCCCTGGATCAGCGGGGCCCAGCGGGACATCGCCGTCCTCTCCCGGGTGGGAAAGCCCGCCTGTTTTCTCGTGACGGCCCTCCGGGCCGATGAAAAGGGCGCGCCCACGGCACTGCTCTCCCGCCGGGCCGTTCAGGAGCGGGCCATGGACTTCTTCCTGGAGCACCTGCGCCCAGGCTCCGTGGTCACTGCGGTGGTGACGCATCTGGAGTCCTTCGGCGCTTTTTTGGATATCGGCTGCGGCATCGTGGCTATGCTGCCCATCGAGCACATCTCCGTCTCCCGCATTTCCCATCCGAAGGAGCGGTTCCGGCCCGGGCAGAAGATTCTGGCAGCCGTCCGGTCCATAGACCGGGAGAAGCGCCGGATCACCATGACTCACAAGGAGCTGCTGGGCACCTGGATGGAGAATGCCAGCTGGTTTCATCCCGGCGAGACAGTCCGGGGCGAGGTCCGCAGCGTGAAGGAGTACGGCAGCTTCATCGAGCTGGCCCCCAACCTCTCCGGCCTGGCAGACGCCCGAGAGGACCTGCGCCCGGGGGACGGCGTCTCTGTCTACATCAAGTCCATCCGTCCGGAGCGGATGAAGATCAAGCTCCAGGTGATCGAAAAGCTGCCGCCCTTGGCAGAGCCGGAGCCGCTGCGCTATCAGATCACCGACGGGGTACTGGACCGGTGGGTCTACTCCCCTGCCGGGTATGAGAAGCCGGCCGTGGAGACGGTGTTCACGGCTGAGGACCCTTGATCTCGTCCCAGTAGTGCTTGGCGGCCTGCTCCGTCTTGTTATCGCCGTATTCGTAGTAATGGACACCCTTCAGGGCATCGGGCAGATACTGCTGCTGTACCCAGTGGCGGGGAAAGTCGTGGGGGTACAGGTAGCCCTGCTCCCGCTCCATACCGGCGGAGTCCGCGTGAACGTTCTGCAGTTCCCGGGGCACGTCCCCGGTGCGGCCTGCCCTCACGTCTGCCCAGGCCCTGCCGATACCGGCTGTCACGCTGTTGGACTTGGGGGCCGTGGCCAGCAGGATAGCCGCCTGGGCCAGGGGCAGCTGGGCCTCCGGCAGCCCCAGCTGCATGGCAGTATCCACACATGCCTTCACAATGGAGACCGCCTGGGGGTACGCCATCCCCACATCCTCGCTGGCGGAGCACAGCAGCCGCCGGCAGGGGGTGATGAGGTCCCCCGCCTCCAGAAAGCGGGCCAGGTAGTGGAGCGCCGCATCCGGGTCACTGCCCCGGAGGGACTTCATCAGGGCGGAGGCGGCGTCGTACATGGCGTCGCCGCCTCTGTCGTACCGCATGGCGCTGCGCTGGGCCACCTGCTCCACGTCGTCCAGGGTCAGCATCAGCTTCCCCTCTCTGGGCATGGCTGCCCGGCACAGAAGTTCCACCGCATTGATGGCCTTGCGGACGTCGCCGCCGCAGGCGGTGGCGATCTGCCGGGGCACATCCTGCTCCCAGTCCAGGGGCAGGGGCGAACGGTCCTGCTCGATCTTCAGTGCCCGCAGGACAGCGGGTTCCACCTCCTCCGGCGACACGGCCTTGAACTCAAACACCGTGCTGCGGGACAGCAGGGCTCCGTACACATAAAAGTACGGGTTCTCCGTGGTGGAGGCGATGAGGGTCAAAGAGCCGTTCTCCATGAATTCCAGCAGGCTCTGCTGCTGCTTCTTATTGAAGTACTGAATCTCGTCCAGGTACAGCAGAATGCCCCCTGGGGCCAGCAGCGTCCCCACGTCGGCAATGATGTCCTTCACGTCCTGCAAGGATGCGGTGGTGGCGTTGAGCCGGTGGAGGGTCTTATTGGTCTGCCGGGCGATGATGTTGGCGATGGTGGTCTTTCCGGTGCCGGAGGGGCCGTAGAACACCATATTCGCCTCCGTGCCGCTGTCGATCAGCCGCCGGAGCACGGCGCCGGGGGAGAGCAGATGCCGCTGGCCCACCACCTCGTCCAATGTTTTGGGGCGGATCTCATCCGCAAGAGGCCGCTGCATGGCGGCACCCCCTTCCCTGTTGATCTCGGAACATTCATTATAGCATGGCCCATTGGAAATTTCCACCGGGAAAACGCCAAAAAGCCGGGAAGACAGTCCGTCCTCCCGGCTTTCGGCCTGTAAACTCAGCCAACGGTCTTCCAGTGCTTGTCCACGTGGTTCAAAATCTCGCAGCCGTCCTCCGTCACCAGCACTAGGTCCTCCACCCGGACACCGAATTCGCCGGGCAGATACACGCCGGGCTCAATGGAGAAGATCATACCCGGCTTGGCCAGGGTGGTGTTGGTGGCGCTGACGTCGCCCTTCTCATGCTCCGTCTGGCCGATGAAGTGGCCCAGCCGGTGGGTGAAGTATTCTCCGTATCCGGCGGCGGAGATGTGGTCCCGTGCGGCCTTGTCCAGGTCGCACAGGGGCACGCCGGGCCGCAGCATGGACTCCGCCAGCTCGTTGGCCTCCCGCACCAGGTCGTGGATGGCGGCGTACTTGGGATCCGCCGCCCTGCAGAAGAAGGTCCGGGTCATGTCGGAGCAGTAGCGGTTCTTCCGGCAGCCCATGTCAATGACGATGCAGTCCCCAGCCTTCAGGCGGGTCTGGTCCGCCTCGTGGTGGGGGTCCGCGGCGTGGGCGCCGTAGGAGACGATGGGCAGGAACGCAGTGGAGTCACAGCCCTCGGCGGCGTACTGGGCCACGATGTAGTCGGCCACCTCCCGCTCGGTCATGCCCTCTTTCATGTAGGCGGCAGCCCGCTCCATCACCACGTCGTTGATGCGGGAGGCCTCCCCCATCAGGTCCCCCTCCACCCCGTCCATGCAGGCCCGGGCGTCGTCCACGCAGTCGGAGGCCCGCACATACTTGCAGCTGGGATTGTGGGCCATCAGGGGCAGCAGAAACCGGGCGGGCCAGTCCTTGTCCACGCCCATGTCCTTTTCCCCGTCCACGGCATTTGCCAGAATGGCGAGATAGTCGTCCGTGTCGGAGAACCACACCTGCTCATAGGGTGCCTCCGGCACCGGGAACAGTTTGTTCAGAAATAACTTGTGCTGTCCGTCCTTCCGCAGGTAAAAGGCGTACAGCCGTTCAAACGGGAACACATCGTACCCTGTCAGATACCAGATGCTGTCCGGATCGGACACGAGCATCTGCTCCAGGCCCATCCGTTCCATGGCGGCCAGTACGCGGCTGATTCGCTCCTGATACATGATGTCACCCCTCTTTTTTTCCGATAATGGTCTCCACCAGCTCCGGAGAGACCAGAGCCTTTACGGTCTTGACGCCGGTTTTCAGGGACTCTACCGGCGCATACTCGTACCGGCCGTGGGCGTTGTGGCCCGCGCTGGGCAGGTTGGGGCACAGCAGGCCCTTGTAGGTCAGCACACTGCCGTCAGTGCCGCCCCGGATGGGAGAATGGGTGGGGTGCTCAATGCCGGCGGCCTTCATGGCGGACTCTGCCAGCTCCAGAATCTCCATGTGGTCCTTCAGCACCTCGTACATATTGTAGTACTGGTCGTGGGTGTCCACCACCGCGGTGCCGTCGCCCCAGCGGCGGTTGATCTGCTCCGCGGCCTTGTCCATCATGGCCTTGCGCTCCTGGAACCGCTTCATGTCGTGGTCCCGGACGATATACTCCATCGTGGCCTTCTCCGCCTTGCCGTGCATCTCCTGCAGATGGAAGAAGCCCTCGTACCCCTCCGTGTGGGCGGGGGTCTCCAGCGCCGGCAGCAGGGCGTTGTACTCCATGGCGATCAACAGGGCGTTGCGCATCTTGTCCTTGGAGGTGCCCGGGTGGATGCTGAAGCCGTTGATGGTCACCACGGTCTTGGCGGCGTTGAAGGTCTCGTACTCATAGTCGGTGATATCGCCGCCGTCCAGGGTATAGGCAAAGTCCGCGCCGAAGCCGGATACATCGAAGAAGCTGGCGCCCATGCCGATCTCCTCGTCCGGGGTGAAGCCCAGGCAGATTTTGCCGTGGGGAGCCTTCTCTGCCAGCAGCTCCTCCACCGCCTGGAGGATGATGGCGATGCCCGCCTTGTCATCCGCCCCCAGCAGGGTGGTGCCATCGGTGCAGACCAGCTCCTGACCCACGAATTTCTGCAGCTCCGGGAACTGGGCGGCCTCCATGACGATGTTCTGCTCCCGGTTCAGCACCACGTCCCCGCCGGTGTAGTGGATGATCTGGGGTTTCACGTCCTTGCCGGTCATGTCCGGGGTGGTGTCCATGTGGGCGATCAGGCCGATGGCGGGCAGCTGTTCGCACCCCGGCGTGGCATCCAGTGTGGCGTAGACGTAGCACTTGTCATCGTACCGGGCGTTTTCGATGCCAAGGCCGTGGAGCTCCTCTACCAGCAGCTTGGCCATGTCGAACTGGCGGTCCGTGCTGGGGGTGACAGTGCGGCCGGCGTGGTAGTCACTCTCGCTGTACACCTTGGCGTAGCGGATCAGGCGGTCAACAACGGTATCCATGTTCTAGATTCCTCCTTATTCTTCCTTGGAGAGCAGATTCTCCGGATTCAGGCATTTCAATTCGTCCAGCACGAAGAGGCCGTCCTTGCGGATCAGCACGTCATCGAACCAGATCTCGCCCCCGCCGTACTCCGGCGTCTGGATCTGGATCAGGTCCCAATGGACGGCGGAATGGTTGCCGTTGGAGGCATTGTCGTAGCTGTTGCCGGGGGTCAGGTGGAAGCTGCCGGCGATCTTCTCGTCGAACAGAATGTCCCCGATGGGGTGGTTGATCTCCGGGTTCACACCGAAGGCGAACTCGCCGATGTACCGGGCGCCCTCGTCGATGTCCAGGATCTCGTTCATATAGTCCGTGTTGTTGCTGGTGGCCTTGACGATCTTGCCGTCCTTGAACTCCAGATACACATCCCGGAACAAAAAGCCGTCATAGGGGGACGGCACGTTGTAGGTGATGTGCCCGTTGACGGAGTTCTTCACGGGCGAGGTGTAGATCTCACCGTCGGGGATGTTCCGGTTGCCGTGCATCCCGAAGCTGGGGATGCCCTTGATGGAGAAGGAGATGTCTGTGCCGGGAGCGACGATACGGACCTTGTCGGTCCTGGCCATCAGGTCCTGGAGGGGCTGCATGGCCCGGCCCATCTTGTCGTAGTCCACCAGGCAGGCCCGGAAATAGAAGTCCTCATACTCTTCCGTGGAAACGCCCGCCAGCTGGGCCATAGCGTCGTTGGGATACCGGAGCACAGACCACTTGGTATGGTTGCACCGCTCCGCCAGATGGATGGGGCCCCAGTAATACTGGCGGTAGCGCTTCTGGGCCTCGTCGCTGACGTTGTGCCACATGCTGATATTGGTGGTGGCCCGGATGTCGATATAGGCGTCCATGTCCCGCATCCGCTCCAGCTCGTAGGAGGCGATCTCCTCCATGTGCTCCGCGTCGGCTCCCTGGACCAGGGCACCCTCTACGGCGTAGTCGAAGATGTGGACAAAGGGCTTGCCGCCAACAGCATAGGCTTCCTGGACCAGGGCCTTCATCAATCCGGTCTCACTGCCGTGGAGCTCAATCAGGATCTTCTCGCCCTTCTCCAGGCCCACAGCGCTGCGGATCAGGAACTGGGCGAATTTGCGGATACGGGGATCTTCCATGGTGGTTCCTCTCTTTCCTTTCAGTCCTTGCGCGTCACCGCACAGAAAAAACGGGGCAGAAGAGCATCTCTTCTGCCCCGCCTGGAATCAGTTGTCCTGGTACAGGGCTTCCAGAGACCGCTTGGGATCGTTGCAGCGGGTCACGGCGCTGACGATCAGTATGGCAATCACCGAGGCAGGCACCGCCACAATGGCGCACTGGATGCCGTAGGGCGTGCCCATCAGCGTCCAGATGATCGTGACCAGACCGCCCACCAGGATACCGGCCATGCCGCCGGCAGGCGTCACCTTCTTGGAGAAGAGGGCAAACAGGATCGCCGGGGTGATGGCGGCGCCGTACATGGTGTAGGCCGTCATCTGCAGGGACAGCACAGTGGGGAAATACAGCGTCAGCGCCACAGCGATGAAGCTGAACACAATGATGGTACCCCGGAGGACCAGCATCTTCTGCTTGTCGGTGGCATCCTTGCGGATGTACTTCACATAGATGTCGTTGGTCAGGTTGGTGGCAGAGGAGAGCAGATAGCTGTCCGCCGTGGTGACGATGAAGGCCATGCAGGCGCACATCACCAGCGCACCGAAGGCCAGAGGCAGGTAGTCCACCGCCACCTGGAAGATCACATTGGAGGGAACGTCCAGGGTGGGATACAGCTTGGCTGCCTGGGTGACTACCAGGACGATGCTGATGATGACCAGGATCTCGCCGATGAACATGCCGATGTTGGACTTCTTGGCCTCGTCGCTGTTTTTGGCAGAGGCGAACCGCTGCAGCATGTTCTGGTCGCCCAGCATCAGGGCCAGGGAGGGCAGGAAGTAGCCCAGCAGCTCCCAGCCGGACATACCGCCGGTAATGGTCATCTTCTCCGGAGGCAGAGTGGCGCCCTGAGAGTTGGCCACGCCGATCAGGAAGGGAATCGCCAGGAAGAAGCCGCCGATCATCAGCAGGGCGCTGATGGCGTCGGAATAGGCCACAGACACCAGACCGCCGCCCACGGTGATGATGGCGATCAGGGCTGTGCAGATGGTCAGGGCCAAGCCGTGGGAGATCTCAATCCCGCTGGAAGCGCACAGCAGCACGATGATGTCCGCCGCAGCCTTCAGCTGGGTGGCCAGCACGCCCACATAGGCCAGCATGACGCACAGGGCGGCGATGATGCTGGCGGCCTTACCGTAACGGGCGCCCATGATCTCCGGCACCGTGACCTTGTTGGACTTGCGGACCTTGCCGGCGATGAAATACAGCAGGATGATGCCGATGGGCGGCGCCGCAAAGGTGATGAGACCCACCCAGGGGCCGCCGGTGTACACCACGCTGGCGGAGCCGGTGATTCCGCCGCCGCCGCACCAAGTAGCAAGCAGTGTGCCCACCAGGATGATGAAGGGGATGCGGTGGCCGCCGGTCACCATGTCATCCGAGGTCTTGACTTTCTTCCGGGCCACGATCAGCCCGAAGATCGTGAGCAGCACCAGATAGGCGCTGATCGCAACAATGTAAGTCATATATTCTCCTTCTCCTCACACAATAGAATAATAAAGAGATTTTACTCTTTCAGGGGAATAATGTCAAGTTGTATCCCGTCCGGCGTATGCGCCGGCATCGGGACGCGGCAATTTTTCTCTGGCTTTTTGTCGAAATCTGTGGTATCCTGTCCCCGAGGTGAGCGACATGACATCCAAGGCTGCGGTGAACCGCATCATTGAGACGCTGAAGGGCATTTACCCGGACGGGCTGTGCTCCTTACAATATAAAAAGGACTACGAGCTGCTGTTTGCGGTGCGCCTGTCCGCCCAGTGCACAGACGAGCGGGTGAACAAGGTGACCCCGGCGCTGTACGCCCGCTTCCCCACGCTGGAGAGCTTTGCCGAGGCGGATCCGGCGGAGGTGGGCGAATACATCCACTCCTGCGGCTTTTACAACGGCAAGGCCCGGGACATCGTGGCCTGCGCCCAGAAGCTGGTGAATGAATACGGCGGCAGAGTCCCCGGCACCATGGAGGAACTGACCGGCCTTCCCGGCGTGGGGCGCAAGACCGCCAATTTGATTCTGGGGGACGTGTTCGGCCAGCCCGCCTATGTCTGCGACACCCACTGCATCCGCATCACGGGACGGCTGGGGATCACCGACGGCTCCAAGGATCCCCTTCAGGTGGAGCGGCAGCTGCGGGAGCGGATCCCTCCCAAGGAGTCCAACAACTTCTGCCACCGGATGGTGCTCTTCGGCCGGGATACCTGCACCGCCCGCTCCCCCAAGTGCGAGGGCTGCCCCCTGGCAAAGGACTGCGACACCGCCAAAGCCGCCAGACGGGGCTGACAGCATTGGAATCACTCTGGAACTTCACGTGTCTGCGCAATGCGCAGGCACGTTTTTTTGTCTTCCCTCATATACTGAGATGAAATCCATCCGACAGACGGCACAAGGAGGCACTATGGACGAACAGACGGCCCGTATGATCCAACAGCTGAAAAGCAACCCCGCCATGCTCCAGGCGCTGATGCAGTCCCGGGACGGGCAGGCGCTGATGCAGATGCTCTCCGGGGGAGACCGTGGAGCATCTCTCCAGCGGGCGGCCCAGTCCGCCGCCAAGGGCAACCCGGCGGAGATGGTCCGCATGGTGAACCAGCTGATGCAGAGCCCGGACGGCGCAGCTTTGATCGACCGCATCAACAAGACCATGAACGGCCGGTAACGGCAAGTACAGAAAGGGGGCGGACCGGCGGTGGCGGAATTCGACGATAAACTGAACAGCATTCTCTCCAACCCGGACGCCATGGCACAGATCATGCAACTGGCCCAGTCTCTCTCCGGTGGGACCGGAGGAAACAACGCCGCCAATGCGCCGCCCCCTCCCCCGTCCCAGCCGGGCGGTTCTTCTCCCGGCTGGGGCCAGCAGCCGCAGACTCCGCCGCCATCCGGCGGCGATCCTCTCTCCGCCCTGGCCGGTGGGCTGGATCCGCAGCTGCTCCTGCGGTTCCTGCCCCTGATCCAGGAGCTGGGAGGAGCACGGGACTCCAACGCCCGGCAGCTGCTGTACGCACTGCGGCCCTATCTCAAGCCGGAGCGGCAGGAGAAGGTGGAACGGGCTCTCCAGCTGGCGCGCCTGTTCCACCTGGGCCGGAAATTTCTGGCTGGATGGGAGGGGTGAGCCATGTATAACCGCTACATCCGCAACGACCAGGGCACCTACACCCGTATCCCGGAGGAGGAGCCCCGGCATACACAGGGCGGCACCTCCCCTTCCGGTCAGCCGGAACACCCGCCATCCGGCGGCGGGCAGCAGCCTCCCCATTGGGACAGCGCCCCCCCGCCCCGCCCTGATCCTCCCCCCTCCGGCGAGAATGGGCCGGACAGCCTCAGCAGCCTGCTCCGGCATCTGCTGGACCAGTTTCACCTGAGCAGTGTGGATTCCGGGGACCTGCTGCTGTTGGCCATCCTCTTCTTCCTCTTCCGGGAGGGCGCGGATGAAGAGCTGCTGGTGGCCCTGGGCCTGCTGCTGATCTTGTAAATGACAGAAAAAACACGCCGCAAGCACAGAATGCTTGCGGCGTGTGGCGCAGAAGGAGGGATTTGAACCCTCGCGGCGTTTTTTAGACACCCTACTCCCTTAGCAGGGGAGCCCCTTCGGCCTCTTGGGTACTTCTGCAGATACGATATTCACTGATTAAAGATGTGGCGGAGAGAGTGGGATTCGAACCCACGGACGCTTGCGCGTCGCCGGTTTTCAAGACCGGTTCCTTCAACCGCTCGGACATCTCTCCATCATGGAAAGGCGCCATCCGTCGGACGCCTGATTATTATACTATATCGATTGGCGATTTGTCAACAATCTGCTCCCATTTTTATTTTTTTAATTTTTTTCATTTTAGGGGTTGCATTTCCAGAAACAGTATGCTATTATAACTGAGCTGACTTCGAGCAGCACATTTCCGGGTGTGGCGCAGTTGGTAGCGCGCTTGACTGGGGGTCAAGAGGCCGTGAGTTCAAGTCTCGCCACTCGGACCAATCGAAGCATCCAAATTGGATGCTTCGATTTTTTTTACTTTCACCGACATCTCCCCCGGCTTGTTTGTGACTGGCCGCACACATTGCCCGCTCGGCAATGTGTGCGGCCTTATTGTTCAGAATATACCGGCGGAAACAAACACAGCATCCATGTTGTACAGATTGCGGCGGGCGTCTTCTGATTCGCAGTCCCCCCCTGCTCTTCCGCTGCCGACCTAGCTGTCCGGAGATTGCATGCCATGACCGGCCATCTAAAGATTTCCCCATTTTGAAACTTTTTTCGACAAACCGGCGTCTATTAGGTAGAGCAGAACCAAAAGCAACAGATCACATAGGCGCCCGAGGAGGACTCCCATGGTTTATACAAATGATAGAGCCGCAGACGTACATAGCTCAAAAGGGCGGCGTAGAAAGCGCTCCCGCAGACTGCGCTGGCCTTTGAAGCTTTTCTGCATGTGTCTGGTATTGTCTGCCGTGGTTTTGACTATACGCACAGTGAGATCCTTTTCCGCCCCCATGTCTGCGTTGGAGCCTGCGGAACAACTGACGGAGCAGCACCCGGAGTCTTCGCTGCAGGAACCCGATGCCCTGCCGCCGGTCGAGCTGAATCCGGCCCCCCAGTCCGGCGCCGTTACTCCGGATGACTGGCAGATCCTGCTGGTGAACCGCTGGAACCCTTTGCCCGATGGATACACGTTTGAACGGACAAAGCTGAAGTATGGCCACTCGGTGGATTCCAGAGCATACCCGGATCTGCAGGAGATGATGGACGACTGCCGGGCAGCGGGATTGGACCCGGTGATCTGCTCGTCCTACCGGACACAGGCCAAGCAGCAGGAGCTGTACGAAAACAAGCTCCAGCGTTTGATAGAAGAGGGATATTCATACGAAAACGCCGTCACGGAGGCTGGAACTGTGGTAGCCGTGCCGGGCACCAGTGAGCACCAGACGGGCCTGGCCCTGGACATTGTAGACGCCTCCTATCAGATTTTGGACCAGGGGCAGGAGGACACCCTGGTCCAGCAGTGGCTGATCGAGCACAGCTGGGAATACGGTTTTGTCCTGCGCTATCCCAACGCCAAAAGCGAGATCACAGGCATTATCTATGAGCCCTGGCACTACCGCTATGTGGGCCGGGAAGCCGCCCGGGAGATGACGGAGCTTGACCTGTGCCTGGAGGAATACGTAGACTGGCTCTCCGCCCAGTGAGCCATCGTATATATGCAAACGACGCCTTGGACAGATACGATGTCCAAGGCGCTGTTTTGTCATGGTTCGTCGTGCTCACTGCCGTCTGGCCGTGCGGTAATCGTCGCCGGGCCGGTAGAAGGGACAGTCCCGTGTGCCGCCACGGAGAAACCGCTCCATTTCGTCCTCGTCCAGGTCCGCTTCGCAGACGTAAGCCGCCAGTTCCTCGTCGTAGTCGTAGTAGACACACTCCTCGCAATTTGCCGACATGCTCTCTCCTCCTCACAGCAGGACGGCGTACAGGCCGTCCACGTCCAGTCTTTCCCGGATCACCAGGGCCTCCAGATCCGCCCGGGCCGACGGCGGCGCAGACCAGCACATCCCGCAGCCGGCGGTGATGCTCCGGGGCACCGGGATCAGCCGCCCCGGCAGCCCCGCCGCCTGGCAGGCCCGCTCCATGGCCATGGCCCCGGTGGTGGTGGCGAAAGTTACCACGAACCGCTCTTCTTTTTTCCGCATGGTCAGACTGCCTCCGCCGCCAGGATACAGACCGCCTCTGCAGCCGCGTCGGTCTCTGCCTCTGTATTGAAATAGGACCAGGAGAACCGCACCGCGCCCTGGTCCTCGGTCCCCAGCGCCCGGTGGAGCCGGGGGGCGCAGTGGGCGCCGGGCCGGGTGGCGATCTCAAACCGCTCCGCCAGCTCGTCCGCCACCTCCGAGGAGTCCAGATCAGCGATATTCAGGGACACGATAGGCGCCCGGAGCTGTACAGCAAAATTCCCATACACTTTTACGCCAGGAATGGTTCTAACGGTTTCATAGAACCGCCGGGCCAGGACGGACTCGTGCGTGCGGACTGCGTCCCAACCGGTACGCTTCAGAAACGCCAGAGATGCTCCCAGGCCGGCAATACCATGGCTGTTGAGGGTCCCCGCCTCCAGCCGGGTGGGATAGGCCTCCGGCTGGGTCTCAGAGTAGCTCTGGACGCCGGTGCCGCCCACGGCAAAGGGGCGAATCTCCACCCCCGCTCCCACACAGAGCCCGCCGGTGCCCTGGGGGCCCATCAGGCTTTTGTGGCCGGTGAAGCACACCACGCTGATGTGCTGCCGTTCCATGTCAATGGGAAATACCCCTGCGGTCTGGGAGGCATCCAGAATGAACAGAAGCCTGTGCTTCTGGCAGAAGTTCCCCACCCGCTGGATGTCCATCAGATCCCCCGTCAGGTTGGAGCCGTGGGTGCACACCACTGCCTTTGTATTCGGCCGCAGGAGCCGCTCAAAGTCCTCATAGTCGATCCGCCCCTGCCGGTCTGCCGGGACGAAGTCCACCGCCCCTCCCTGCGCCCGCAGTCTGTACAGCGGACGCAGAACCGAGTTATGCTCCAGATCTGTGGAGATCACATGGTCCCCCGCCCCCAGCAGGCCGGAGATGGCGATGTTCAGCGCCATGGTGGAATTGGGCGTGAAGGCCACACGGTCCGCCCGGGAACAGCCGAAGAGAGCCGCCAGCGCCTGACGGACGCCGTAGATGCTCCGGGCCGCCTCCAGGGCCTCCGGATGGGTGCCCCGGCCGCTGTTGCCGTAGTCATTCATGGCCGCGGCCACCGCCTCTGCCACACTGGGAGGCTTGGGCCGGGTGGTGGCGGCGTTGTCCAGGTAGATCATGGCTTGATGACCTTCCCGGCATTGGCCAGGGCCTCCACAATGGCGTACATATTCGTGACGCCGCCCACAGCCAGCTTCTCCGCCAGACCGTAAAAGTTCAGGCAGGTGCCGCAGGTGAGGATCTCCACTCCCTGGGCCTCCATATTCCGCAGGTCCTCCAGGGATTCGGAACCCTCCACCGTCAGCTTGGCACCGCCGTTATAGAACAGGACGGTCCTGGGCAGCCGGGGCAGCTGGCTCACGGCAAAAAGGAAGCTCTTCATCAGCAGCTTCCCCAGTTCGTCGCTGCCCCGTCCCATGGTCTCTGAATCCACGGCCACCACCAAGTCGCCCCGGGCGTCCGGAACACAGGTCAGGGCAGGTTCCTCCGCCGGGGCATCTCCCACCGGCTCCGCCACTTCCATGGTCACCACAAACAGGTGCTCTCCCTTCTTCTCCGCCTGGACCGGCAGGTGGTTCCCCGCCGCCATGCGGGTCAGGTTCTGCACCGCGATCTCATTGTCCACCCGGACCTCCAGCGTTCCCGGCTCTCCCAGCTCCCGCAGGGCTTTCGTGGCCTTCACCACCGGAATGGGGCACGGCTCCCCCACAGCGTCCACGATCACAGTTTTCATCTTGTTCTCCTCTCCCCGCCCCTCGGCGGCTGTGTGTTTCATCCGTTCGCCTGCAGCAGGACGGAGGATTTAGAGCCCGTCCCCAGGCGATCTTTCCGTCTGCATACCGCTCGACCACCAGACTAACGCTGCCCGCGCGCACAGAATCATCATCCGGACCGGCAGGGACAGTTCCGCTGCGGAGCGGTTGCCGCTCCTTCTAGGCGGGACGGCACTCTACGGCCATTGTATCGTCTCTTTCCTGGAAAAGCAAGGGATGTTTTTTGAAAAGAACATCGCTCTGCCTGTCTGTTTGGGAAAATCAAGGACTGTTTTTCCGTTTTTTGGGCAAATTTCTTGACAGAGACATGGATGTGCTCGTAAAATAGGACACATCTATGGCACCGCAAAATTCGACGCGGTAGAGTTTATGAAGATTTGAGGCTGTTGATATGAAGACCCCCTTTGTCACAAAGGACCAGCTGGAGGCCATCGCCGCCCAGTACCCCACCCCGTTCCACATCTATGATGAGCAGGGCATCCGGGAGAATGCCCGCCGCCTGCGGAAGGCATTTGCCTGGAATCCCGGCTACCGGGAGTATTTCGCCGTGAAGGCCGCTCCCACCCCTGCCTTGCTGAAGCTGCTGCACGAGGAGGGCTGCGGCTGCGACTGTTCCTCCATGACGGAGCTGATGATCTCGGAGCGGTGCGGCATCACCGGTGAGAACATCATGTTCTCCTCCAATGATACCCCGGCGGAGGAATTCCAGATGGCGGACCGGCTGGGCGCCATCATCAACCTGGACGATCTGACGCTGGTGGACTATCTGGAGCGGTCCATCGGCCATGTGCCGGAGAAAATCTGCTGCCGCTACAATCCCGGCGGCGTGTTCACCCTGGGCGAGACCCGGGAGGGCTTCCAGGTGATGGACAATCCCGGCGACGCCAAGTACGGCATGACCCGCGCCCAGATCGCGGAGGCATTTACCCGCCTTTCCGCCATGGGCGCCAAGGAGTTCGGCATCCACGCCTTCCTGGCCTCCAACACCCTGTCTAACGACTACTACCCCGCCCTCGCCCGCATTCTCTTCCAGCTGGCAGCGGAGCTGAAGGCGGAGACCGGCGTCCATATCACCTTCATCAACCTCTCCGGCGGCGTGGGGATCCCCTACCGTCCGGAGCAGCCTGCCAATGATATCGCCGTCATCGGCGAGGGAGTCCGCCGGGCCTATGAGGAGGTGCTGGTGCCCGCCGGGATGGGTGACGTGGCCCTGTATACCGAGCTGGGCCGCTTCATGACCGGTCCATACGGACATCTGGTCACCCGGGCCATCCACGAAAAGCACATCTATAAGGAGTACATCGGCGTGGATGCCTGTGCCTGCAACCTGATGCGTCCGGCCATGTACGGGTCCTACCACCATATCACCGTGATGGGCAAAGAGGACCAGCCCTGCGACCATAAGTATGACATCGCCGGCAGCCTCTGCGAGAACAATGACAAGTTCGCCGTGGACCGGATGCTGCCCAAGATCGACATGGGGGACCTGCTGGTGATCCACGACACCGGCGCCCACGGCTTCTCCATGGGCTACAACTACAATGGCAAGCTCCGCTCCGCCGAGCTGCTGCTGAAGGAGGACGGCTCCGTGGAGCTGATCCGCCGGGCGGAGACGCCGGAGGACTATTTCCGCACATTGGTCTGGTGAGGAAACCGTCCAGTCCCGCAGCAACGGATCAAAATCAAAAGCGCCACCGCTCCTGCGGTGGCGCTTTTTCTGTTTTTGTCAGGCGGAGGCACCTGTCTGGTCTTCAGCAGTGAAGTAGACGAAGAAAGTCTCGCCGGTGCTCTCCTCCCCGGAGTCATCCACAAACTGCTCCAGATAAGCGATGGAGAAGTCCGTAAAACCGGAGGGTACCTCATAGACCAGTTCGCCGCTGCGCTCCTCGTCCACGGCCATGGGATATGTACCGGGTAGCTGGTTCTCCCCCACCGGCTCCACTTCCGTATAGGTCTCCATGTCTGTGGTGATGGGATAGGCATAGGCGTCATCGCCGTCGTCCCACTGGACCTGGAAATCAGTGTCATACATCTCAATGCTCTGCTCGAAGGTGTTCTTTACGGTGATGTCCGCCACCAGCAGTACGTTCCCCTCCCCAGGGGTACGGCCCGCGTAGTCGCTGGTAAGGTATGCGCTGTTGACTGTGAAATCAAAGAAGTAGGTCTCCATGGTGTCGCCGGTGCGGCCCTCGCTGGAGCCGCTTCCGCCGCAGGCGGTCAGCCCCAGTGCCATCACCACAGCCGCCGCCAATGCAAACAGTCTCTGTTTCATTTCACTCTCTCCCTTGCCAAAAAATAGATCCGGGCCTCCGCCGCCCCCGGCAGAACGCCCCACGACCAATCTCAGTGTACCATGGCGCCCAGCCGGGCGCAACTGCCGTTCAAAAAAATTTTTCTCAGCGCGGGGGCTTCCCTTTGTGCACCTTTATCGGGTGGGGATGATCTCGATCCAGTATCCGTCGGGATCTGTCACAAAATAGATCCCCATGGCAGGATTCTCAAAGCAGATGCAGCCCATGGCGGCATGCTTGGCGTGGGCCGCCTCATAGTCCTCTGCCCGGAGGGCCAGATGGAATTCGCACTCCCCCAGGTCATACTTCTGGGGATGGTCCCGCAGCCATGTCAGCTCCAGGCGGAAGTCCGTTTTTCCATCCCCCAGGTAGACGATGATGAAGCTGCCGTCGGCCGCCGCCTTCCGCTCCCCCACCGGCTCCAGGCCCAGGGCCTCCTTGTAGAACGCAAGAGATTTGTCCAAATCCGCTACATTGAAATTGAAGTGATTGAATGTCAGCATAAGCTCCTCCTGATCGCCGGGGGCCCTCTGCCTCCGGCTTGGTTTGGGTTCAGTATAGCATTTCTGCCCCCTCCGGGGCAAGGCCCTTTCCAAACCCTGCCCGCCGCTTCTTCTTTTTATCCATGTTATACAATTTCCAGAGAAAAATTTGTCGGCTTTTGGCTTGTTTTATAGTTGCCTCCTAAAGTGCACGATGATAAACTTCTAATTGTTAGACAATGCTAACTTTTGAGGAGGAACGTTCCGATGACACTGGACAAGCTGCCCCTGGGGCAGGAGGCCGTCATCACGGCTGTGGGCGGCGAGGGCGCCCTGCGCTGCCGCCTGCTGGATATGGGGCTGATCCCGAAGACCCGCGTGCGGGTGGAGAAGGTCGCACCCCTGGGCGACCCGTTGGAGCTGCGGGTGCGGGGGTACTCCCTGTCCCTGCGGAAGGAGGACGCCGGGAAAATCGAAGTGGAGGTGGCCGAGACATGATTTTCGCACTGGCCGGCAACCAAAACTGCGGCAAGACCACGCTGTTCAACCAGCTCACCGGCTCCAACCAGCACGTGGGCAATTTCCCCGGCGTGACGGTGGATCAGAAGTCTGGCGCCATCCGGGGGGAAAAGGACTGCACGGTGGTCGACCTGCCGGGCATCTACTCCATCCGGCCCTATACGCCGGAGGAGATTGTCACCCGGGATTTCATCCTGAACCAAAAGCCCGACGGCCTCATTAATATCGTGGACGCCACCAATATCGAGCGGAACCTGTACCTGACGCTCCAGCTGATGGAGATGCGTATTCCCATGGTGCTGGCCCTGAACATGATGGATGAGGTCACCGCCGGCGGCGGCACCATCGACGTGAAGGGAATGTCCCAGGCATTGGGCATCCCGGTGGTGCCCATCTCCGCTGTGAAAAACCAGGGCGTGGACGAGCTTGTGAAGGTTGCCGTCCAGACTGCCCGGACCAAGACGCTGCCTACGGTGTACGACTTCTGCTCCCCCGGACCGGTCCACCGGTGCATCCACGCGGTGGTCCACCAGATCGAGGATCACGCGGAGGCTGCGGGCCTTCCCGTCCGATTCGCCGCCACCAAGCTCATTGAGGGAGACGAGGACATCGTGACCCGCCTGGCCCTGGACCAGAACGAGCTGGAGCTCATTGAGCACAGCGTCAAGGAGATGGAGGACGAGTGCGGCATGGACCGCAATGCCGCACTGGCGGATATGCGCTACACCTTCATCGAAACCATCTGCTCCGGCACGGTGGTGAAGTGCCGGGAGTCCCGGGAGCGGGCCCGCAGCGAGGCCATCGATCGGGTGGTGACCAACAAATACCTGGCCCTGCCGCTGTTCTTCGCCATCATGCTGGGCATCTTCTTCCTGACCTTTGAAGTCATCGGCGCCTTCCTGTCGGATCTGCTGGCCGCGGGGATCGATGCCCTCACCGCGGCGGTGGACAGCGGCCTCGCCGCCTATGGATTGAACCCCGTGGTCCACAGTCTGGTGATCGACGGCGTGTTCGCGGGAGTGGGCAGTGTACTGAGCTTTCTGCCCATCATCGTGGTGCTGTTCTTCTTCCTCTCCATTTTGGAGGACACGGGCTACATGGCCCGTGTGGCCTTCGTCATGGACCAGCTGCTGCGGAAGATCGGTCTCTCCGGCCGGAGCATTGTCCCCATGCTGGTGGGCTTCGGCTGCTCAGTGCCCGCCATCATGTCCACCCGGACACTGGCCTCGGAGCGGGACCGGCGGATGACCATCCTGCTGACGCCCTTCATGAGCTGCTCTGCCAAGATCCCCATCTACGGCGTGTTTTCCGCCGCCTTTTTCCCGAATCATGCCGCCCTGGTGATGATCGGGCTGTACATCCTGGGTATCCTGGTGGGCATCGTGGCGGCCAAGGTGCTGGGCACCACAGTCTACAAGGGCAACCCCGTGCCCTTCGTCATGGAGCTGCCCAACTACCGCTTCCCCTCCGCCAAAAGCGTGTGGCAGCTGTGCTGGGACAAGGCCAAGGATTTTCTGACCCGAGCCTTCACCATCATCTTCGTGGCCACCATCATCGTCTGGTTCCTCCAGACCTTTGACACCCGGCTGAACCTGGTGGATGACAGCGCCGACAGTCTGCTGGCCACCGTGGGTGCCTGGATCGCCCCGCTCTTCGCTCCTCTGGGCTTTGCCGATTGGCGGGTTTCCACTGCCCTCATCACCGGGTTCATCGCAAAGGAGTCCGTCATCTCCACCCTTGGAATCCTTACCGGGTCCGGCGCGGATGTCAGCACCGCCGCCCTGGGGACGCTGTTCACCCCTGTCACTGCCGCCGGGTTCCTTGCCTTCACCCTGCTGTACACCCCCTGCGTGGCCGCCATCTCCGCAGTGAAGCGGGAGCTGGGCTCCGGCTGGAAGGCCGCCGGTGTGGCGTTGAGCCAGTGCGTGATTGCCTGGATGGTGGCCTTCCTGGTCTACCACATCGCGGCGCTGCTGCTGGGATAGAGGAGGCTGCCATGCTGGAAGTTTTGATCCTGGCGGCCCTGGGCGTCTGGCTGGCGCTTGCCCTCCGTTCCTGCCTCCGCCGCAGAGGAAAGGGCTGCGGCGGCTGTGATGGCTGCTGTGACCGCTGCGGCGGTGCCTGCCGCAGCGCCCGCCGCTGACATACCCCATATTGTCGGTAAAACGGCCCCGGCGGAATGTTCCGCCGGGGCCTTGCTGAAAAGAACCCCCGCCGGCTGTCTCCGGTGGGGGTTCGCCTCATGTGTCCAGCAGCACCGTGCCGTCCGGCAGGATAAACCGGTCTGTGGAGGGGGTGCTCAGATCTGCCGTCAGGGATGCCATGCGGTAGATGGTCTCCCCCTCCAACAGCCGCTCCGACGCTACCAGTAAGCCTGTCTCCACGCTGACCCAGTACCGTTGGGTGTAACCCTCCGGATCCTGGACCGTCTCCACGTAAATGCAGTTCACATCGGAGACGCTGCGGTAATCCGCGGCGGCGATATCCTCCACCGGCAGGTCCAGGATGCTCTCATAGGTGGGGATGGCCTGCTCGTCATCCGGGGTGATGTCCCCCGCAGGGGCGCTGTAAACGCTGCTCTCACTGCCATACCAGATATAAGTGATCTCCCCGTCGGTGATGGTGTGGCGAACCTGTCCGTCCGACAGGGAGCGGTCTGTCCGTGTCCAGCGGCCGCTGACCGTGACGGTGGTCTCAAAGGAACCGCTGCCGCCGTCCCACAGCTGCTCCACCCGGATCACCCGGCTGTACTGCCGCGGGCGGGTCAGCGTCTCAATGGCGGTCTGCACCGTCTCCGGCGTCACCGCGATCACTGTCAGGGCGTCACCGCCGGAGGCATTGGTATCCTCTGCCTGTCCGGGGGAGCTCCCCTCCTCCGGCAGCGTGATATGGGAGGAGCGGCGCAGACTGTTGCTGAACATCAGGATCAGCACCATCACCACCAGGACAATAAAGCCCGCGGTGATCCGGTTCAGCTTCCGTTTCTCCATCTCCGCCCTCCTCTCTCAGGGTGCCGTCCGCGGCAGGTCAGACGCCGAATTCTGCCGGCCGATCCCGCCGCAGGCCGAACTTCCACTCGATGGCATCGGCAATCCGGCGGCAGGCATGGCCGTCGCCGTAAGGATTCACCGCGTGGGCCATGGCGTCGTAGGCGCTCTTGTCCCGGATCAGCCGCTCCGCCATGGTGACGATGTCATCCTGTACCACGCCGCAGAGCTTCACGGTCCCGGCCTCTACCGCCTCCGGCCGCTCCGTCTCCCGGCGCATCACCAGCACCGGCTTGCCCAGGGCAGGGGCCTCCTCCTGGAGACCACCGGAGTCTGTCAGCACCAGATAAGACCGGGCCATAAGGTTATGCATCTCGTCCGCCGGCAGCGGGTCGATGAGATGGACCCGGGGCGCGCCCCGAAGATAGGTGTCCACTGCTTCCCGCACCACCGGGCTCAGGTGCACCGGGTACACCAGCTCCACGTCCCGGTTCTCCTCGGCGATCTGCCGCAGGGCCAGCATGATGTTCTTCATCGGCTCGCCATAATTCTCCCGCCGGTGGCAGGTAACAAGAACGATCTTCTTCTCCCCATAGGGCAGCTGATTCAGCTCCTCTGTGGAAAAGCGGTAGTCCGGCCGGACTGTGGTCTTCAAAGCGTCGATGACCGTGTTGCCGGTGACGAACAGCCCCTTGGTAATACCCTCCCGCTCCAGGTTGGCCCGATTGTTGGCGGTGGGACAGAAATACAGGTCCGCAATGGCGGACACCAGCTTCCGGTTCATCTCCTCTGGAAAGGGAGAATACTTGTCATAGGTTCGCAATCCTGCCTCTACGTGCCCAACGGACACCTGATGGTAAAAGGCTGACAGGGCACCGGCAAAGGTGGTGGAGGTGTCCCCGTGAACCAGGATCATATCCGGCTTCAGGGCGTCGATGGCCTCGTCCATGCCGGTGAGGCACTTGCTGGTGATGGTGGACAGCGTCTGCCGGGGGGTCATGATGTCCAGATCCCAGTCCGGCTTCACCTGAAAGACCTCCAGCACGCTGTCCAGCATCTGCCGGTGCTGGGCGGTGACGCAGCAGAGGCTCTCGATCCCCTCCCGATTCGCCAGCTCCTGCACCAGGGGGCACATCTTGATGGCCTCCGGCCGGGTGCCGAAGACGCTCATGATCCGCAGCTTTTCCATTTACTTCTCCTCCGTCTTTCCATCATCCTCCGGCTTGTCCGCTGGATGATGGCCGTGGTGGCCGTGCTCCTTCAGCTCCTCCAACTCTTCGTGCAGCTCCTCCTTGACCTCCTTGGGGAACACCACCCGGGCGGCCACCACTGCCACGATGCACAGCACCAGGAACAGCAGCATGGCCCGGCCCTCCCCGCTGGTAGTCAGCACCACGGCGCTCAAGCCCAGGATGGCAGAGATCACGTACAGAGTAGCCACCGCCTGCTTCTGGTTCAGGCCCATGTCGATGAGCCGGTGGTGGATGTGGCTCCGGTCGGCGTGCATGGGGCTCTGGCCGTGGGCGATGCGGCGGATGAAGGCAAAGGCGGTGTCAAAGATGGGCAGTCCCAGAATCAGGAATGGCACCGCAAAGGAGATGATGGCATAGAACTTGAACAGGCCCTGGATGGACATGGTGGCCAAAATGTAGCCCAGGAAGGTGGCGCCGGTGTCGCCCATAAACATCTTGGCGGGGTTCATGTTGTAGGGCATGAAGCCCACGCAGGCCCCCACCAGGGCCGCCATCACCACAGCCACCTGAAACTGCCCGCCAATGAGGGCGATCACCAGCACTGTGGTGGCGGAGATGGCGGAGACGCCGTTGGCCAGGCCGTCCAGGCCGTCGATCAGGTTCACCGCGTTGGTGATGGCAACAATCCAAAGCACCGTCAGGGGCACGGAGAGATTTCCCAGCACCCAATAGGGATTGTCCGAAAAGACGTTGGGGTTGGAAAACGCCTGGATCACCACGCCGTGGGTGGCGGGGATCAGGGCGGCCACGATCTGCACCACAAATTTCAGCAGCGCCGGCAGGGCCATGATGTCGTCCACCACGCCCAGCACCACGATGATAACGGCTCCCAGCAGGATGCTGCGCATCTCGGCCGTGATCTCCACAAACAGCAGGATGCTGACCATGAAGCCGATAAAGATGGCCAGTCCCCCCAGCCGGGGGATGGGAGTCTTGTGCATCCGGCGGGCGTCCTTGGGTACGTCGATGGCCCCCACCTTGTAAGCAAAAGTCTTGACGATGGGCGTCATCAGAAAGCTGACGACCAGCGCCACCAGCAGCGCCAGCAGCGTATAGGCGATCAGCCGGTTTTCGATCAACATGATGTCTCCTCCATCACCGGGGCAGGAAGCCCACCTTTTTATAGACCTTGTTCAGGGTCCGGTTGGCTACATAGGCCGCCTTCTCCGCACCGGCGCGGTAGACGCTCTCCAGATAGCTCTTGTCCGCCAGCAGGCGCTCCGTCTCCTCCCGGATGGGCCGCAGCAGCTCCACCACGGACTCACCCACCGCCTGCTTGAAGTCGCCGTAGCCATGGCCGGCGAACTCCTGCTCGATGGTCTCAAAGCTCTTGCCGGTGGCCACGGCGTAGATCTGCATCAGGTTGGACACACCGGGCTTGTCGGCCGGGTCAAAGCGGACGCAGGCCTCGGAGTCCGTCACGGCCTTCTTGAACTTGCGCAGGATGTCCTCCGGCTTTTCCAGCATGTAGACGCAGCCGTTGGGGTCCTTGTCGGATTTGCTCATCTTCTTTTCCGGGCTGGTGAGGCTCATGACCCTGGCGCCCACCTGTGGGATATAGGGATCCGGCAGCTTAAAGGTATCACCGTAGATCCCGTTGAACCGGGTGGCGATGTCCCGGCAGATCTCCACGTGCTGCTTCTGGTCGCCGCCCACCGGCACCAGGTCTGCCTGGTACAGCAGGATGTCGGCGGCCATCAGGGCCGGATAGGTGAAGAGGCCGGCGTTGATGTTGTCGGCGTTCTTGGCGGACTTGTCCTTGAACTGGGTCATACGGCTGAGCTCGCCGAACATGGTGTAGCAGTCCAGTACCCAGCCCAGCTGGGCGTGGGCAGGCACGTGGGACTGGACGAACAGCACGTTTTTCTCCGGGTCCAGGCCGCTGGCAATGTAGGCCGCCACCTGGGTCAGGGTATGCCGCCGCAGCTCAGCGGGCACCTGCCGCACTGTGATGGTGTGCATGTCTGCCAGCATGTAGTAGCAGTCATATTCGTCAGCCAGAGCCGCCCAGTTCTTGATGGCCCCCAGATAGGAACCCAGGGTCAGGTCGCCGGAGGGCTGGATGCCGCTCAGGATTCGTTTTTTCTGTACTTCGTTTTCCATTTTGTATCCACCTCAAATACTCAAGCTGCCAGGCATCTCTGCCGGATGGCGGCCGGTTTTCCTTATATCGAGATAACTATTATATTATACCATACAACATTATTCTGTGCAATCTTTGATTGCGCTCCCAGACGTTGCGTGTTACAATACCCCCATAACCGCAGCTGCTCTGCAAAGAGGAGGGATGGGACGTGCTCCCCAAAATCGGAATCCTGTGCGCCGGAGATGACGAGCTCGCGCCGTTCCTGCCTCTTCTGGACAGGCGCTCCGTCCGCCGGCAGGCCATGCTCACGATCCACGAGGGATGGATCTCCGGCGTTCCTGCCGCCGCTCTGTACAGTGGTGTCTGCAAGGTCAATGCGGCCATCGCTGCCCAGGTCCTCATTGACAGCTGCCGGGTGGAAGCCATCATCAATGCGGGCACAGCAGGAGGCATCGACCCATCCATCTCCATCTTTGATACCGTCATCAGCACAGAGACCGCCTATCACGATGTAGCTGAGGATATTCTCACGGAGTTCCATCCCTGGATGGACTCCATCTGGTTCCCGGGGGACCCCTTCCTGCTCTCCTTGGCCACCCAGGCGGCCCAGGACTCCGGCCGCCCCGTCCGCTTCGGGCGGATGGTGACCGGAGAAGCCTTTCTCTCTGGCCCTGGGACAGAGGCCGTGCGGTCCGCATTTCACCCCCTTTGCGCGGATATGGAATCCGCGGCCGTTGCCCATGTCTGCCATGCAAACGGCATCCCATTCCTCTCCATTCGCACCATCACCGATTCGGCCGACCGATCCGCCGCCGCCTGCTTTGAGGAAAACTGCCGCCGGGCTTCTGAAATCGCAGCCCAGGTGGCCCACGCCCTGTTGAAACGCCTGGCCGTCAGCGAGTCCTGCCCGATTGAAAAAGGAGAACTGCCATGACGCATTTCTGTACCTGCCAAAACACCGCCTGCCGCTGCCATCCCTCCAACCATAGCCAGGGGTGCGATCTGTGCATTCAGAAAGAGCTGCGCAAAGGCGAGATCCCCAGCTGCTTTTTCAATCTGGTGATCCGGCCCGGGGAGACAGTGGAGGATTGTACCATGGCGGCCTTCGCCCGACGGGTGCTGGAGCGGGAGGCGGAGATGGCCGCCTCTGATAAACAGTAGCTGACCCCGGACAGAAAAACGGAGGGAGCGCATCGCGCTCCCTCCGCCTTCTTTTCAAAAACAGGGTCCGGGGCAGGCTCAGGCCTTGTGGTCGCAGCCCAGCACGTCCACGATCTTGTGGGACACCAGCTCCTTGATGGCGGCGCGGGCGGGCTTCAGGTACTCGCGGGGATCGAACTTGTCGGGGTGCTCCGCCATGAACTTGCGGATGGTGCCGGTCATGGCCAGACGCAGGTCGGAGTCAATATTGATCTTGCACACGGCGCTACGGGCAGCCTTGCGCAGCTGCTCCTCGGGAATGCCCACGGCATCAGGCATCTTACCGCCGAATTCGTTGACCATACGGACGAACTCCTGGGGCACGGAAGAGGAGCCATGAAGCACAATGGGGAATCCGGGCAGGCGCTTCACGACCTCGTCCAGGATATCAAAGCGCAGGGGAGGCGGAACCAGCTCGCCCTTCTCGTTGCGGGTGCACTGGGCGGCAGTGAACTTGTAAGCGCCGTGGCTGGTGCCGATGGCGATAGCCAGGGAGTCGCAGCCGGTCTTCTCCACGAACTCCTGGACCTCCTCGGGATGAGTGTAGTGGGACTCCTCGGCAGAGACCTTCACGTCGTCCTCGATGCCGGCCAGAGCGCCCAGCTCGGCCTCCACAACCACGCCGTGGTCGTGGGCGTACTCGACCACCTTCTTGGTGATTTCAATGTTCTCAGCAAAGGGCTTGCTGGAGGCGTCGATCATGACGGAGGTGAAGCCGCCGTCGATGCAGCTCTTGCAGGTCTCGAAGTCCGGGCCGTGGTCCAGATGCAGGGCGATGGGGATGTTGGGGCACTCGATGACGGCCGCCTCCACCAGCTTCACCAGATAGGTGTGGTTGGCGTAGGCCCGGGCGCCCTTGGACACCTGGAGAATCAGGGGAGCCTCCAGATCCCGGGCGGCCTCGGTGATGCCCTGGACGATCTCCATATTGTTGACGTTGAACGCGCCGATGGCATAGCCGCCGTCGTAGGCTTTTTTGAACATTTCGGTCGTGGTAACCAGTGCCATAAGATCAACTCCTGTTCATTTATTTGTCCCGCTCTCCCACATCGGCCGACAGGTCCGATCCCGGTTGTCAAAAAACGCCGATTCAAAAGAACGAAAACGATTTTCCCTTATGATAATATCACAAGATTTTTAAAATGCAAGTATTTACAATTCTTTTTTTGAATGATATGATGAAAGAAAGCATCCCGAAACCAAATCTGAGGAGGATTTTTCCATGAGTGAACTGAAAGGCGCCTGCATTTTCGGCCAGTCCGGCGGCCCTACTTCCGTCATCAACGCCAGTGCCTACGGCGTCATCGCCACGGCATTGAAGAACCCCAGCATCACCCGCGTCCTGGGCGCGGAGCACGGCATCAAGGGCGTTTTGAACGACCGGCTGTTTGATATGGGCCAGGAGGACCCGGCAGAGCTGGAACTGTTGAAGTACACCCCCTCCTCTGCCCTGGGCTCCTGCCGGTACAAGATGGCGGACCCGGATGTGGATGACACCGACTACAAGCGGATTCTGGAGATCTTCAAGAAGTATGACGTCCGCTACTTCTTCTACAACGGCGGCAACGACTCCATGGACACCTGCAACAAGATCAGCAAGTACATGCAGAAGGTCGGCTATGAGTGCCGCGTGATGGGCGTGCCCAAGACCATCGACAACGACCTGTTCGGAACCGACCACTGCCCCGGCTTCGCCTCCGCCGCCAAGTATATTGCCACCAGCTGCATGGAGGTCTATCAGGATGCCCGAGTGTATGACACCGGCATGGTCTGCATCATCGAGATCATGGGCCGTCACGCCGGCTGGCTGGCTGGCGCCGCCGCCCTGGCCACCGCCTACGGCGCCGGCCCCGATCTGGTGTACCTGCCCGAGGTGGACTTCGACATGGACCAGTTCCTGGCCGACGTGGAGCGCATCTATAAGGAAAAGGGCAACTGTATGGTGGCCGTCTCCGAGGGCATCCACTACGCTGACGGCTCCTTCGTCTCCGAGGCCAAGACCTCTGCCACCGACGGCTTCGGCCACGCCCAGCTGGGCGGCCTGGCCTCCCTGCTGGCCCAGGTAGTCAAGGAGAAGACCGGCGCCAAGGTCCGTGGCATCGAGCTCTCCCTCCTCCAGCGGTGCGGTGCCCACCTGGCGTCCGAGACCGATATCGAGGAGGCCGTCATGAGCGGCAAGGCCGCTGTGGAGAACGCCGTCAATGGCATCACCGACAAGATGGTGGGCTTCGAGCGCAGCTATGAGGACGGCCAGTACGTCTGCAAGACCAAGCTGCTGCCCCTGACCGATGTGGCCAACACCGAGAAGAAGGTGCCCATCGAGTGGATCAACGTCGCCCACAACGGCGTGGAGAAGCCTTTCATCGACTATGTGCTGCCCCTGATCCAGGGCGAGCCCAAGCTGCCCAAGGAGGACTCCCTGCCCCGCTTCGC
>NZ_CAKVVF010000016.1:997-31688 GCF_934833455.1 Oscillibacter sp. KLE 1728 | reverse complement strand
GGCTGGAGAAGATCCAGAAGCTGAAAAAATAATCCCCCTCGGGCCCGTCCGGAAAACCCGGACGGGCCCTTTTTCGTCTAAAGACAGAAGAGGTTCTCTTCCCTCCGCCCCAGTCCGCGCATATCCCTTTTTCTCCCCGCATAGGATGGAGCAACAAGAGGCGGGGAGTGTTGTGTTTTGAAGGGTAACATGGAGGAGCGGGCCGAACGGCTGGCTCAGTACATCATCGAAAACCGGACCACGGTCCGCGCCGCCGCACAGAAATTCGGCATCAGCAAATCCACAGTGCACAAGGACATCTCCGAACGGCTGCCCCAGTTCAATCGGGTGCTGTACCAGCAGGTGAAGGAAGTCCTGGAGGTGAACAAGGCCCAGCGACACATCCGCGGCGGCATCGCCACCCGGAAAAAGTACCGCGGGGAATAAAATGCGCATAGACTAGTCTTAGAAAGCTCGCAACGGAGGAATCGATATGGCAAAGCAATCCCGCTGCCGCCGCGTGGCCCGGTCCACACCGGAGCCCCCGGTCGCCGCAGTGCCGGCCACCCCGGAGCCTCCCGTCCGCCGCTGGCCTCACCCGGTGGAGGGCGTGGAGCCCATCCAGGACCTGGATCCGGCACTCCATTACATACGATGCGCCCTCTCCTATCAGAACCAATTGCTGGCTGACATCAAGACGCTCTTGCAGCAGCTGGTTCCGGAGGAGACCCGGGAAGATGCGGAGAATTCCTGAAAAATGGCGTGCCGCGCTCCGGCACGCCATTTTCCTCTTGTGTTTTTCCGCTTCCCGTTTTATAATGTTGCAACGAGTATTATGTAAATCTTCTCACCCAGTTTTTCCAAAGAAACCCCCGCGGCACCGCCGCGGCTGTAAGGAGCGTTTTGAATATGGCAAAGAGAACCCGCCGGAGACGGCGCAGCTGGAGCAGACTGCTGCTTCTCGTGGTCTTTGTGGCCGCCGCACTGTATGCCGGCTACTTCTGTCTCTTCCGTCCCCCTGAGGTCCCCGCCGAAACCACCCGGCCCGACGAAGCGGAGGAGGTCTCCGCCGAAGACACCGCCCAGGACGCGGAGGCCCTGGCCCAGGCGGCCCATCTGGAGCGCAAGCCCTATTTCTACACCATTCTGGTGTCCGGCGTGGATGACCACAATGGCGGCAGCGACACCAATATCCTGGTGGCCGTGGATGCGGAGAACGACTACATCTATGGTGTCAGCATCCCACGGGACACCAAGGCCGTCATCAATGGAAAGAACCACAAGATCAACTTCGCCTATAACTCCGGCGGGACCGCTCTGCTGGCCGAGACCATCTCCCAGCAGCTGGGCATCCCAGTGGATTTTACGGTAACCGTAGATCTGGACGGCTTCGCCGCGCTGGTGAATGCCATCGGCGGCGTGGACTTTGAAGTCCCCATCAGCATGAATTACGACGATCCTTACCAGGACCTGCACATCCACTTCTCCGCCGGGATGCAGCATCTCTCCGGTGCGGAGGCGCTGAAGGTGGTCCGCTTCCGCCACAACAACGACGGCTCCGGCTACGGCAGCGAGGACATCGGCCGGATGCAGACCCAGCAGAACTTCCTAAAAGCCGTGGCTCAACAGACGCTGACGCTCTCCAACGTGGACAAGGTGGGGGAGTTCGCCAAGATCTTCCAGCAGTATGTGGACACGGACCTGTCTCTTGGGAACCTGGCCTGGCTGGGGAAGGAGGCCATCAGCATGGGCGTGGATAAGATCTCCTTCTCCACTCTGCCCAACGAGTGGCGCTCCCCCTACATCTATCTGGACCCGGACGCCACTCTGGAGCTGGTCAACCAGTACCTGAATCCCTATGTGGAGGACCGGACCATGGAGGATTTGGACATCCCCTCCTGAAAAGGCCCCTGTCCGCGTTTTGTTCCATCAGGCAGAAATCCTGAATTCGATCTTCCATTTTGTATAAGGAGGTGCCGTCATGAAGAAACGGGTCCCCGCGCTGGTGCTGGCACTGGCGCTTGCTCTTACTGTCCCCGCCTGGGCCGCCCAGGACACCCCGGACAATTTTGTCCGCAGCAAAACCTACGCCGGCCAGTTCTCCGACCTGACGCCGGAGTCCACGTTCTACGACAATGTGGCGGCGCTGTATGCGTATGGTCTCTCCGTAGGCAAGGCCGACGGCACTTTCGGCCTGCGAGACCAGCTGACCGTTGGGCAGGTGGTGATTTTCGCCGGCCGCATCCGCAGTCTGTACCGCACCGGAGACGCGGAGGCAGGTCCAGGCGCCTATGCCGCCGAGAATGAGGCCGCGGCCCTCCGGTACCTGCGCTATCTCCAGTCGGAGGGTGTCATCGGCACGGAGCTGGACAAGTCCCTCTCCACCCCCGCCACCCGGGCCCAGGTGGCCCATGTGCTGGCGAACACGCTTCCGGAGGAGGCCCTGCCGCCCGTTCACGCGGACCTGGTAACTCAGGCTTACGCCAGCCGGCAGTTCATCACCGACGTGACCGAGTACACCCCCTATTACCAGGACATCCTGACCCTCTACCGCACCGGCGTGTCCGTAGGCAGCGACGCCGCTGGCTCCTTCCTGCCGGACCAGCCCATCACCCGGGGCGCGGCCGCCGCCATGCTGACCCGCATGGTGGATCCAAGCCTGCGGGCAACGCCGGACTGGGACCTGGGAAAGGAGTCCTGGAGCGCCCAGGGCGCTGCCATGGGAGATCTGGTGCCCTTGGGGACGTATATCGCCGCTCCCGCCACTGCGGCGGAGATAGATGAAAGCGTCCGCTACATGCTGGCATCCAACCAGAACACGCTGGTCCTGCAGTACCCCAGTCTCTCCGTAACCTCCGCCCGACGGGTGATGGAGGCGGCCCTGGCAGCTGTGAAAACCTATTGTGAGCAATGCTACAACACGGTCAACTGCACCTATTCTGCGGACGGGTCCATCACCCTCACCTTCTCCGCCGCCAGCGCGGGAGATCAGATCCTGACTTACCGCGACGCGGCCATGGAGGCGGCCATTGCCGTCCATGATGCCCTGTGGGAGAGCGGAGAGATCACCACCTCCATGTCCGACTATGAGAAGGCCCGGGTCTACTTCACCTGGATCTGCGATAACTGCGTCTATGATTACACCGCCGGGGACAGCTCCCTGAGCCATATTGCATACAGCCTGTTTGAAAACGGCACCGCCGTGTGCGACGGGTACACCGGCGCCTACAACCTGCTGCTGAAGCTGGAGGGCATCGACTGCACAGCCCTCTCCAACAACTCCCACATCTGGACCGTGGCCACCTTGGACGGCACAGACTACCACATCGACACCACCTGGGGCGACAGCGGCCCCGCCCCCAATTACGACTACTTCGCCATGACTGCCGAAGAGTCCTGGCAGCACCACAGCTGGTAAGCTGTTGAAAAGCGCCCCCGGCTTTTGCCGGGGGCGCTTTTTTCTCTTCAGGGGCTGCCGACTTTCAAAGATGATGGTCCCGCAGCAGCCGCTTGGCCTGCTCCCACAGCTCGTCGCTGACAGTCTGGACCACCACGACCTTCTGCACCAGCTCCGGCAGGGCAGCCGTCAGCTCATGCTCGATCAGCGTCTCGTTGGTCAGGTCCGCGGAGGGGCACCCGGCACACTGGCCCAGCAGCTTGATATACAGCACGCCGTCCTCCAGGTGGTCGATCTCCAGCTCACCCCCGTGGGCCCGGAGAGACGGGCGCACCTTCTCGTCCAGCACGGCTTCGATCTGCTTCCACTCTTCCCTCATGTGTTTTCCTCCTGTTCTGCCGCCTTGGCGGCGGCAATCTCCTCCCGGATGCGGTGGCGGGTGCTGTCAAACAGCAGCTCCCGGTTGTGGCGGAAATAGGCGTCACAGCCAAACTGCTCCACGAACCAGGAGGTGTTGTACCCGACGGTGATCTCCGTGACGAAGATCACCAGCTCCTGGCTGTCGCCGAAGGTGGTCTCTAGGAAACGGAAGGCGTTGTCGAACATGTCCTTCGTCTCCATGGCCACGGCCTTCCGCCGCTCCACCTCTTCACCGAACCAGCCCCGGACGGCGTCCATAGCCCCTTCCGGGGCCACGGCCTCCCGGTCCAGCCGCTGGCGGTAGTCCTCCAGGGCGTTGATCTCCCGCTGCTTGAGGTCCCGGGACTCCTTGTCCAACTGGCCGGCCTCTTTGGCCTGCTTCATGGCAGTACGCCGCTTCCACAGCAGCTGGTCCAGCACCGTCAGCGGCGGCGCGTCCGCGATCTTCTCCCGAAACTCTGTCAGGGAGGTGTGGAGGGCGTCGGTCAGGGCGTCCTGGCAGCGGGTGTTCCGGGCTTCCTCGCTGAGCCGGGACAGCACCAGCCCCATGACGGAGAGCTTCTCATCAAAGGGCGCCTCCCGCAGCTCCAGCACGGTGATGTTCTCCCAGGTGCCGCTGAGGATCCCCTCCACGTGGTAGGTCTTTTGATACTTGTAGAACATCTCCAGGTAATTGGCGAAGTCCTTGGCAATGCGGGGCATCTGGATGTACTGCCCCACCACCTCCCGGTCCGCCCGGATGCCCAGGGTCTCATAAGCGTACAGCAGTTCGCTGAGATCCTCCCAGCCCCGGGCGGTGGCAAACTGGAGGCCGTCTGCCGTGTTCTCGATGCGGTAGAAGTTGTCCTTCTTGATGTCCAGGTAGGAGAGGATGGCCCCGTGGAGGTTCTTCCGGCGGGCGTACTCCTTCCACACGCCGTAGTCCTCCTCCACGTCGATGCGCTTCACCCGGTCCAGGGTCACCACGTCGAAGTCCCGGACGGACTTGTTGTACTCCGGCGGGTTGCCCGCCGCCACGATCAGCCACCCCTCGGGAAGGGCCTGGTTGCCGAAAGTCTTGCACTGGAGGAACTGGAGCATCATGGGGGCCAGGGTCTCGCTGACGCAGTTGATCTCGTCCAGGAAGAGGATGCCCTCCTGCAGTCCGGTCCGCTCCATCAGCCGGTAAACGGAGGAGAGGATCTCGCTCATGGTGTACTCGGTGACGGAGACCTCCTCCCCGCCATAAGTCCGCTTTTCGATGAAGGGCAGGCCGATGGCGCTCTGTCGGGTGTGGTGGGTGATGGTGTAGGCCACCAGGCCCACGCCGGTCTCGGCGGCGATCTGCTCCATGATCTGGGTCTTGCCCACGCCCGGCGGGCCCATCAGCAGCACCGGCCGCTGGCGCACTGTGGGGATCAGGTAGTTCCCCAGCTGGTCCTTGGCCAGATACGCCTTCAAGGTATTGGTGATCTCCTGCTTTGCCTGTTTGATGTTCATATCGTTAGCTCCTTACAGTTGGGGAAGTTCGTCCAAATCGATCAGGTCCAGCCCGGCGGCTTTGGCCTCCTCCGCTGCCTCCCGGGCGGCCTGTTCCAGGGCCGGGGTGGGCACCACCAGCCGGATGGCCCAGGGGGGCATCTTTACGGACAGGGGCGGCTCCTCCAGCAGCACGAAGGCCGTGTCATAGGGCGGCCGCTTCCGGGGATAGACGCCCATGCCGTCGGTGAAGTATACCAGCCCCCGAAGGGAGGTGAAGGCCCCCTCTACCTGGAGCTCCGCCACGTGTTCAAACACCGGCCGGAAGTCCGTGGCGCTGCCGCCCATCAGAGAGAAGTTCTCCATATAGGCTTTCAATTCCTCCAGGTCGCGGATGGGGGTGTCGGACCGGACCTGGTCGTCGCACTGGAGAATGCGGATGTTCACCTTCCGAGTGAAGGTCTCCGTGCTGCGGAGGATGGCGTAAGTGCAGGCCAGAAACTGCCGCACCAGCTCGCCGGAGGTGGACATAGAGGTGTCCACGGCGATGACGAAGTCCTCGATCCGCTTCTCCTCCTTCGTCTCCGGCGGCTCCACCAGCGGCATGTTGCCGTAGAGCTGGAGGCCATAAGTGTAGAAGATGTAGTCGAAGGCATCTCCGTCTACCGCCATCACCTCCCGGGGTACGGCGAACCTCCGGAGGAAGGTCCGGTAGTCCACGTCGTCCCGGTTGGCCACCTGGATCTGCTCCAGCACCGCCTCGCCGCCGGTGGCCTTGCCGGCCAGCACCGTCTCCAGTCCTGTCTGGGTCTTTTCGGAGACGCCCTGCCACTTCTGCTCCCGCTGCTTCTGCTGCTCCTGGTCCTGCTGGTCCGGATCCCACAGGCCATGATCGTCCACCAGAAAGGTCCGCTGGAGCCGGGCCAGCTCGTACTCCGGCAGGTCCAGCCGCAGGAGATGGCGGTAGATACCCTCTGCCGTCAGCACCGGCATCTCTGCCCGGCACTCGCCGTAGAACTTCTGCTTGGCGGGGACGAAGCCCCCGGCCAGACAGGGGTAGTCCAGCTCGTCCAGGATGCTCTCCACCGCGACGTCGCAGGCCAGGTCCCAAAGCTCCGGCGCTCTGCCCCGCTTCTTCCACAGGTGCCGCAGCATACAGTGGAGCAGCACGTGGAGATAGGCCCGGTCCACCGCCGTCCGGGACCGGAGATACCGCTCCGAGAGGAAGCTGCCGTCGTAGTACAGCGTCTCCCCGTCGGTGGCCAGGGACAGCGTCACACCGCCGCCGGGCTGGAAGTCCAGGCTGCACAACGCCACATCCAGATAGGGCAGATTCAGATACAGTTCGTTCCGGGCCGTCTGCAAAATCTCCAGTCCGATGGCCGTCAGGTCCTTGGCCGCCATGGTGCGCCTCCTTCCCTGCTATAAGTCAAAAGTCTTGTCCAGCCCCCGGGGGGCCACATCCCGCTGCTGTTCCAGCAGCAGGGCCAGGGCCTCGGAGCCCCCGCTCTCCCTCGCCAGGGCGCAGGCGGCGGACAGGGCCTCCCGGTCCGGCTCCGCCGTCCTCAGCAGAAACGCCAGCCCCGGCATGTCCCGCTCTCCCACCAGCCAGACTGCCGCCTCTCCGGCGTGGGCCCGGAGGTAGGACAGGTACTGCCCCTCCGCCCGGGGCGTCAGCTCCACCGGGTAGCGCAGCCGCCAGAAGGCCAGCCGCACCGCGCAGTCCTCATCGTGCTCCATGCCCAGAAAACCGCTCCACAGCTCGTCATACGTCCGCAGGTCCAGCCGCTTCCGGCGGAAGGAGTGGTGATAGGGATATCCGGCGCCGAAGATGTTGTAATCAAAGTGATGGGCCGGGCAGTTCTCCTCATAGACCTCCCGGTACTCCGGAAAGAGCAAACGGAACACGGTGCCGTCCGTCTCCTCCACGGTGACGTCCAGCTCCCAGGGCAGTTCGTCGGCAAACCAGGCCAGGGTGTCCCCCTGCTCCCCCACCCGGGTCAGATGGAAGGCTGCCAGCCGTCGGCAGTTCATCAGCACCCCGCCGCCCCACTGACCGATGCCGTCGTGAAGCCGCAGGGTCCGCAGGCCGCCGCAGTTCATCAGGGCGTAATCCCCCACCCGCTCCAGGGACCGGGGCAGGGTCAGGTCCTCCAGGTCCCGGTTGCTCCAGGTCCCCGGGTCCGTCCCGGTGCCGCAGGTCACCAGCAGGTCCTCCCCCTCCGCGGAAGCGGCGGTGGGCGAGAGGGCGTGGTCCCCCAGGGCCGTCACCGGCAGGCCGTATAACGTCTCCGGCAGGCGGGCCCGGGCGTCGCAGGTGGCCGCCCGCAGGATGGTGATCCCCGCCGCCTCCCGGCGGATGGTTAGCTTCCAGTTTCCGCTGCCGGGGATGGTCTCCACGGCGCTCACCTCCTTTTCTCCGGACAAGCCGTCAGTCTCAGCTTTAGTAGTGTATCACATTTTCTGTTGAGAGCCTAGCCCCAAGGACCACAAAAATTTTTGCGGGATCCAGCATTTCCCTCTTGACAATCCGTGCATACTGTATATACTGTAAATGTACAGTACGAACAGGAGTGACTTCCATGGAACTCATCATCCGCAATACCACCAACCAACCCATCTACGATCAGATCTACTCCCAGATCAAAGCCCAGATCATTGCCGGGAAGCTCTCCCCCGGAGAGGCGCTGCCCTCCATCCGGGCCCTGGCCAAGGACCTGCGGATCTCCGTCATCACCACCAAGCGGGCCTACGACGAGCTGGAGGCCGACGGCTTCCTCTACACCGTGGCCGGCAAGGGCTGCTTTGTGGCGGAAAAGAATCTGGACCTGATCCGGGAGCAGAAGCTGAAGGAGCTGGAGGACCACCTGGACGCCGCCGTGGAGCTGGCCGCCCAGTGCGGCGTCTCGGCACCGGAGCTGATGGAAATGCTCCGCATCCTGCTGAAAGAGGAGGAACCTCACGTATGAACGCCATTGAATTGAGCCATGTGACGAAACACTTTCCCGGCTTTACCTTACAGGACCTGTCCCTCACCGTGCCCAGCGGCACCATCTGCGGCCTGGTGGGAGAGAATGGCGCCGGCAAGTCCACCACCATCCGCCTGCTGATGGGGGCCCTGCGGCCGGACAGCGGCACCTGCACCGTCCTGGGGGCGGATTCCGCCTCGCCGGAGTTTCTCTCCCTGAAAGAGGACATCGGCGTGGTGCTGGACGAGGCCTATTTCCCAGAGAGCCTGAATGCCCTTCAGGTGGGAGGCGTCATGGCCAAGACCTACCGCCGTTGGGACGGAAAGCAGTACCAGAATTACCTCACCCGCTTCGGCCTGCCGGAGAAAAAGCCCTTCAAGGACTTCTCCCGTGGCATGAAGATGAAGCTGGCCATCGCCGTGGCCCTGAGCCACAGCCCCAGGCTGCTGGTGCTGGACGAGGCCACTGCCGGCCTGGACCCCATCGTCCGGGACGAGGTGCTGGAGATCTTCAACGAGTTCACCCGGGAGGAGGACCACTCCATCCTGATCTCCTCCCACATTTTGAGCGACCTGGAAAAGCTGTGCGACTATATCGCCTTCCTCCACCAGGGGCGGCTGCTGTTCTGCGACGAGAAGGATCGGCTGCTGGAGGAGTATGGCATCTTCGTGGGCACGGCAGATCAAGTGAACAGCCTTCAGGACGGGGCCGTGGTAGCCCGGGAGAACAGCAGCTTCGGCGGCGTCCGGTGCTTGGTGAAGCGGGCGCTGGTGCCTGCGGGCTGGGCGCTGGAGCGGCCCACGGTGGAGGATATCGTCCTGTTTTTGGTGAAAGGAGCGAAGGAGCAATGAGTGCCCTGCTTTTGAAAGACTACTACGTGATCTTCCGGCAGATGAAGATCTTCCTGCTGTTAATTCTGGTGTTCTCCTGCATCCCCGGCACGTTTTACAGCACCTTTGCCGTGGTGTATGCCTCTATGCTGCCCTACACCGCCCTGGCCTATGACGAGCGGAGCCGCTGGGACCAGATGGCTGCCATGATGCCGTATTCCGCCCGGGACGTGGTGCTGAGCAAGTATCTCTTCGGCTGGATCGCCGTGGCCGCCTCGGCTGCGGCCACCTTTGTCCTTCAGACCATCCTGTCGGTCATCTGGCTCAGCGATGTGGAGGGTCCCTCCATCCCCGTCATCCTGCTGTCCGTGTGCGTGGCCGTGTGCATCCTGGACATCACCCTGCCCATGATGTTCCGGTTCGGCGTAGAAAAGGGGCGGCTGGCGATGTTCCTCATCATCTTTCTGGTGTGCGCCAGCGCCGGAGGCATCGCCACCATTGAGCAGTCCTCCCTGGACGGCGGCTTCTATCTGTCCCTCTCCCTGGTTCCCGCCGCCATCGCCGCCGTGGTGCTGACCGTGATGTCCATCCCTCTCGCCATCCGGTTTTACGGCCGCCGGAGCCGGTGAGCGGTATGGAGGATACACCGAAAACGCTCCGCCCGGCGCCGGCCCCGGCGGACCTGGCCGCGTTGCTGGCCCTGTGCGGGGCGGCCCTCCTGAATCGAAAGGAGCCGAAATGAAGAATTCGCACACCTGTCCCAAGTGCGGCAGCAGAGACATCGTCCGAATCCCCGACCACCCCAGCCGCTACGCCAGCGGCAGCAACATTTACACCACCCGGTACACCCTGCTGGGCAAGGTCCCGGTGATCCGCTACGTCTGCTGCGGCTGCGGGTATGTGGAGAATTGGGTGGACTCCCCCATGGAGCTGGTCCAGATCCACCAGACCTACGGGGCTCCATGACTCTTCCAAAGGCCGGGCGCGAAGTTTCCGCGCCCGGCCTTTGCCGAAATCCACAGAAAACCGGTTGGAATCGCCCTGCGGATTCTGCCGGTTTTGCCATCTGACGGCCGTTGACATTTTCCCAAGCCGGTGCTACACTGAAACAGTATTTTTTGGAAACGCTTTGGGCAGCGGTTTGCGGCGGATGCCGCAACGCGACAACCGAACAGACACACCGCGGACCGCGGCCGAACGTCCCGAAAGAGACTGGGACTTTCAGCCGCAAAATCGGTCCGGCGGTGTTTTTTGTTATGCTTTTGCATAACAAAAAACGAAAATGCGCCATTTCCCCGCCCCTTTGGGGCAACCGGAAATGATGCGCAAAAACTTCATGCGCAGCGGCATTTGCCTGTATTCGTGGTGCACTGTACCGCGCATGAAGTTTGTTTTTTGTTTGTCGGCCCGGGGCGTACAATTCGGTTTCCTGCTAAAACTGTTTGCGTGGAAAGGCAAGGTGAGCGGCATGTCAACGAAATTCGTATTCGTTACCGGCGGCGTGGTCTCCGGCTTGGGCAAGGGGATCTGCGCGGCCTCCCTGGGGCGGCTTCTGAAGCAGCGGGGCGTCCGGGTGCGGAACCAGAAGTTCGACCCCTATATCAATGTGGACCCGGGGACTATGAGTCCCTATCAGCACGGCGAGGTGTTCGTCACCGAGGACGGAGCCGAGACGGACCTGGACCTGGGCCACTACGAGCGGTTCGTGGACGAGGACCTCACCGGCAACAGCTCCGTGTCCTCCGGCAAGATCTACTGGTCCGTGCTGAACCGGGAGCGCCGGGGCGACTACCTGGGCGCCACGGTGCAGATCATCCCCCACATCACCGACGAGATCAAGCGCCGCATCTACGCCATGGCGGAAGAGGACGTGGACGTGGTCATCACGGAGATCGGCGGCACCGTGGGCGACATTGAGTCCCAGCCCTTCCTGGAGGCTATCCGGCAGGTGGCGGCGGAGCGGCCCCAGGGGGATGTGGTGTTCATCCACGTGCCCCTCATCGTCCAGATCCCCGGCAGCGGCGAGCTGAAGAGCAAGCCCACCCAGCACTCCGTGAAGGAGCTTTTGTCCCTGGGCATCCAGCCGGATATTCTGGTATGCCGGTGCGACGTGCCCATCACAGAGGACATCCGCCGGAAGATTGCCCTGTTCTGCAATGTCCAGCCGGACTGCGTCATCCAGAACGCCACGGCGGAGACGCTGTATGAGGTGCCCCTGCTGATGGCCAAGGAGGGTCTGGACGAGGTGGTGTGCCGGAAGCTGGGCCTCATCACTCACCAGCCGGATCTGCGGGAGTGGAGCGCCATGGTGAAGCGGGAGAAGAACGCCCGCAAGCGGGTGTCCATCGCCCTGGTGGGCAAGTACACCCAGCTCCACGACGCCTACCTCTCCGTGGTGGAGTCCCTGAACCATGCGGGCACCGCCAACGACGCGGTAGTAGACATCCGGTGGGTGGACTCTGAGACCCTGACGGAGGCCAGTGCGGCGGAGCGGCTGGCGGGCTGCAGCGGCATCCTGGTGCCCGGCGGCTTCGGCGACCGGGGCATCGAGGGCATGATCGCGGCCGTGCGGTACGCCCGGGAACACTGCATTCCCTACTTCGGCATCTGCCTGGGGATGCAGATGGCGGTGATCGAGTTCGCCCGCCACGTGCTGGGCTGGGCAGACGCCAGCTCCTCCGAATTTTCCTCCACCGCCCACCCGGTCATCGACCTGATGCCGGACCAGGTGAATGTCACCGCCAAGGGCGGCACCATGCGGCTGGGCCGCTACCCCTGCGTGCTGGCGGAGGGCTCCCGCAGCCGGGAGCTGTATGGCGCGGCAGAGATCTCCGAGCGCCACCGCCACCGCTACGAGTTCAACAACGATTTCCGGGCGGAGATGCAGGTGGGCGGTATGCGGCTGGCGGGCCTGTCCCCAGACGGCCGCCTGGTAGAAATCATCGAGCTGTCGGACCACCCCTGGTTCGTGGGTGCCCAGTTTCACCCGGAGTTCAAGAGCCGTCCCGACCGGCCGCATCCGCTGTTCTACGGATTTGTAAAGGCCTCTGTGGAGAAAATAGAGGCCCAGGAGGTAACACGATGAATCATTTTGCTAAAATCGCCGCCCAGCTGGAATCCCGTGACCTGGACGGTATGCTGCTGACCCATGAGGCCAACCGTTTTTACGCCTCCGGCTTCCACTCCGCCGGAACCGACGGCATGGCCCTGGTCACCCGGGAGAAGTTCTATTACTTCACCGACTCCCGGTACACAGAGGCCGCCCGGCGGCATGTGCAGGATGCGGAGGTCCAGGAGGCAGGCCACGGCCGGGGCTATTCCGCCCTGCTGATGGAGGCCGTCCAGCGCCACAGCATCCAGCGCCTGGGGTTTGAGGACGCCTATATGACCGTCCGGGAGCACGACGCCTATGCCCGGGCTCTGCCCTGTGAGCTGGTGCCCGCGGCGGACCTGCTGGCAGAACTGCGGGCGGTAAAGGACCCGGAGGAGCTGGAGATCATGATTGCCGCCCAGCGGATTGCGGAGAAGGCCCTGACGGATATCCTGAACGAGATCCGGCCCGGCGTCACGGAGAAGGAGATCGCCGCCCGGCTCCAGTATCTCATGCTCCACTACGGGGCGGAGGACAAGTCCTTCGATCCCATCGTGGTGTCCGGCCCCAACGGAAGCCTGCCCCACGGGGTACCCTCGGAAAAGGTCATCCAGGCCGGGGAGTTCGTCACCATGGACTTCGGCTGCATCTATCACGGCTACTGCTCCGACATGACCCGTACCGTGGCGGTGGGATCCGTGACGGATGAGATGCGCCAGGTCTACGACACGGTGCTGCAGGCCCAACTGGCGGGTATCGCAGCCGCCCGGGCCGGGGCCACTGGAAAGGCCGTGGACGGCGCCGCCCGGGACATCATCCGGCAGGCGGGCTACGGTCCCTGTTTCGGCCACAGCTTCGGCCACGGCGTGGGAGTGGAGATCCACGAGGGGCCCAACGCCACTCCCTCCAACGACAAGCCCCTGCCCGCCGGGGCGGTGATCTCTGCCGAGCCGGGCATCTACCTGCCCGGGAAGCTGGGTGTGCGGATTGAGGACGTGCTGTACCTCACACCAGAGGGCTGTCAAAACCTCACTCTGGCCCCCAAGGAGCTGGTCATTCTCTGACCCCGATTCAATCCCACGCAAGGAGGAAAAATCCCATGGCAAGCTATATCGGCGCGTCCGCCGAGCAGGAGGACGCCGACCCCATTCTCATGGCCTTTGCCGCTGAGGCGGCCAAGGGCGACCCCGCCAGTCCGGAGGCCCGGGAGCTGGTGCTCCGCTGGCAGGCCCATCTGGTGAAGTTCAGCCGCAGCTGCGACGAGGAGAAGCTCCGCCGCCTGGCGGACCTGTACAGCTGGGACAACCGCTTTGCAGAGGTTCTGGACAGCTACGGCCCCGGCACGGCCCACTTCATGGGCGAGGCCATCGAGGCCTATTTGGAAACCCTGTGAACGCCGTCGCGCACCGGCGCAAAACCGCCTCCGCCCCCGCTGGCGGAGGCAGTTTTTGCCCTTCCGGCCCCCGGTTTTCCGGCCTGCGGGCTGTTGACAAACCTGCACCGGAGACGCATAATAAAGCTATCAACACGCCAAAAATTGGATGCCCCGCATCCACTTGAGAGGGAGTATTCATGGACACCATCTATATCACCGGACACCGGAACCCGGACACGGACTCCATCGTCTCCGCCATGGCCTACGCGGCGCTGAAGAACGCCCTTGGCCAGCGGCAGTACGAGGCCGCCCGCCTGGGCCAGATCAGTGACGAGACCCAGACCGTGCTGGATCGCTTCGGCTTCCAGCCCCCCAAGCTGCTGAACAACGTGCGTACCCAGGTCCGGGACCTGGATTACGACACGCCCGCCACCCTGTCCGCCGCTGCCACCATCAGCCGGGCCTGGCGGACCATGCAGAAGGACAAGATCTCCGCCATCCCCGTGGCCAATGAGGACGGGACCCTGTTCGGAATGCTCTCCGCCGGGGATGTGGCCAACTATGACATGTCCTCCGTCCGCAACCCTAAGGTGGGCGAGATCCCGGTGTACAACCTGCTGTCCGTGCTGGAGGGCAAAATTCTCAACCAGGGCGGCGAGATGCGGGACGTGATCTCCGGTGAGGTCACTATCGCCCTGCCCGCCAGCCGGGAGAACCTGGTGTTCTCCGACCCGGGCAGCATCGTGGTCTGCGGCGACCAGCCGGACATGATCCGCCGTGCGCTGGAGATCGGCGTCAGCTGCATCATCGTCTGTCAGGCGGAGGTGGACCCGGAGCTGCTGGCCATGCAGACGGACACCTGCATCATCTCCACCGCCTATGACGCCTACCGGGCAGTGCGGCTCATCTACCATGCCATGCCCATCAGCAGCATCTGCAAGAACAAGGATCTGGTGTGCTTCCACCTGGACGACTATATCGACGACGTGCAGAACACCGTGCTGGAAAGCCGCTTCCGGGCCTATCCCATTTTGGATGAGGAGGAGCGGGTGGTGGGCACCCTGTCCCGCTACCATCTGCTGCGGCCCCGCCGCAAGCAGGTGATCCTGATGGACCACAACGAGAAGGCCCAGTCCGTACCGGGCCTGGACCAGGCGGAGATTCTGGAGATCATCGACCACCACCGGCTGGCGGACATCCAGACCAAGAATCCCATCACTGTCCGGAACGAGCCCGTGGGCAGCACCACCACCATCGTGGCGGGGATGTATCAGGACAAGGGCCTGATGCCCACCGCCAAGATGGCGGGATTGATGGCCGCGGCCATCGTCTCCGATACGGTCATGTTCAAGTCTCCCACCTGCACCCAGCGGGACATCGACGTGGCCAACCGCATGGCCCGGATCGCCAACATCTCCCTCCAGGCGCTGGGACAGGTGATCTTCTCCGCCTCCGGCGGCGGTGCGAAGTCTGCAGAGGAGATCTTCCGCACAGACTACAAGGAGTTCCACATCGCAGGCCACAACCTGGCGGTGAGCCAGGTCACCTGCATGGACTCCGACCAGCTGCTCCAGCGCAAGGGAGAGTTTTTGCAGCTCATGAGCTCCCTGCAGAAGAAGCAGGGCTTCGACATGGTAATCCTGATGATTACCGATGTACTGCTGGAGGGCACCCAGCTGCTGTTCGTGGGCGACAGGGACAGCATCCGCCAGGCCTTCAATGTGGAGGATGCGGAGGACGTGGTGTTCCTGCCCAAGGTCATGTCCCGGAAAAAGCAGGTCATTCCCATGCTCTCCGCCCTGTGGGGCTGAGGAGCGCGTGGCCCCGCCGCCCGGCGCTTTCTGCTGAGGAAGCTGCCGGGCGGCTCTGTTTTTTGGGAAATCTCCTGCCTCTGAAACATTTTCCAGAGATTTTGTATAAATTCACCATTGACTTTGCCTGTTTAAAGCAGTATGGTGTAAAAGTACAAAGGCCGGTCGGCAGAAGGGAGCTCTTCCATGGTTTTGTTTGCAGCAGCGTTCCGCACTGTGGCGGGGTTCTCTCGATTTTATGGCTGCCAGGTCCGCTATGCGGGCCGATATTGTCATAGGCAGAGCAGCCAGTGAAGGTCCGGCGGCCGGTGGATCTCACCCCGTATGGAAGGCGGCTCTGCTCTTCGGACAGAGCCGCTTTTTGTAATTTCCCCGCGATCAATCTTGAAAAGGAGATCTCTGCGATGAAAAAGAAGTTTCTTGCCCTTGCGCTGACCGCCGTCATGGCTCTGAGCCTGGCTGCCTGCGGCGGCGACACCCAGTCCACAGATACCGATGCCGATACCAGCGGCGACGAGTCCGCCTCCGGCAGCCAGACCTACACCGTGGGTATTATCCAGCAGGTCCAGCACGAGGCCCTGGACGCCGCCACCCAGGGCTTCCAGGACGCCCTGACGGAACTGCTGGGCGACAGTGTCACCATCGACCCCCAGAACGCCTCCGGCGATACCGCCAACTGCACCACCATTGCCAACAACTTTGTCTCCCAGGGCGTGGACCTGATCATGGCCAACGGCACCACCGCTCTCCAGGCCGCTGCCACCGGCACCAGCACCATTCCCATTCTGGGCACCTCCATCACCGAGTACGGCGTGGCTCTGGGCATTGACGGCTTTACCGGCACCACTGGCTACAACGTCTCCGGCACCTCCGATCTGGCGCCCCTGGACCAGCAGGCTGAGATGCTGCACACCTGGTTCCCCGACGCCCAGACTGTGGGCCTGCTGTACTGCTCCGCCGAGCCCAACAGCCAGTATCAGGTGGACACCGTCCAAGGCTACCTGGAGGATCTGGGCTATACCTGCACCCAATACTCCTTCTCCGACTCCAACGACCTGTCCGCTGTGGCCTCCTCAGCCTGCACGGCCAGCGATGTCCTGTACGTTCCCACCGACAACACCGCTGCCAACAACGCCGAACTGATCGGCAACATCTCCCTGGACACCGGCACTCCCATCATCGCCGGTGAGGAGGGCATCTGCAAGGGCTGCGGCGTGGCCACGCTGACCATCAGCTACTATGACATCGGCTACAAAACCGGTGAGATGGCCTATGATATCCTGGTGAACGGCGCCGATCCCGCCACCATGCCCATCGAGTACGCCCCCCAGTTCACCCCCAAGTACAACCCCACCATGTGCGAGGCTCTGGGCCTGACCCCGCCCGACGGCTATGAGGCCATCGCCGAATAAGGACGAATGGACGGAGAACCGATAAAGAGCCGGCGGATGTTTTCAAATTCTTGTCTGCAAAACTTCCGCCTTCACCGGCGGGGAGCCCTCTCCGGGGCTCTCCGCCGCCCGGTCTCCGTCCTATGGGCGGCGTCTGCGGTATGCTCCGCAGGGCGTCCGTCCACCCTTCCGTCCCGTCATCCAAATCTTATCAACACACTTTCAGCGGAAAAGGGGCTTCCCCTTTCCGCTGAACTTTGCTAGAATAGAGCAGCAAATTGCCTCCGGAAACAGCCGGGGGATTTTGGAGGGATTTCACTTGAACATCATGCATCTGGTCAACGCCCTGCCGGGTGTTGCCGCCCAGGGACTGATCTGGGGCATCATGGCCATCGGCGTCTACATCACGTTCCGGATCCTGGACGTGGCCGACCTGACGGTGGACGGCACCATGGCTACCGGCGGCGCCGCCTTCATCATGCTGACCATGGCGGGGGCGCCGGTGCCGCTGGCGATGCTGGGGGCGTTTCTGGCGGGTGTGCTGGCAGGACTGGTCACCGGCCTGTTCCACACCGCCTGCGGCATTCCGGCAATCCTCGCCGGTATCCTCACCCAGCTGGCCCTGTACTCCGTCAACCTGCGGATCATGGGACAGGCCAACCGGCCCGTCAGCTCCCGACAGTATGACCTGCTGGTGGACCAGCAGAGCGTCCGCTCCCTGAGCCTGGACAACCCCATCCTGGTGGTAGCCATTTTTGTGGCGGCGGTCATTGCCCTGCTGTACTGGTTCTTCGGCACGGAGCTGGGTGCCTCCCTGCGGGCTACTGGTTCCAACCCCAATATGTCCCGGGCCCAGGGCATCAACACCAACTTCACCAAGGTGCTGGGCCTGATGCTGTCCAACGGACTGGTGGCCCTGTCCTCCGCCCTGCTGGCCCAGTACCAGGGTTTCGCGGACGTGAACATGGGCCGGGGCGCCATCGTCATCGGCCTTGCCGCCGTCATCATCGGCGAGGTGATCTTCGGCAAAGTGTTCCGCAACTTTGCGCTGAAGATGCTGGCTGTGGCCATCGGCGCCATTTTGTACTACCTGGTGTACCAGGTGGTCATCTGGCTGGGCCTGAACACCGATGACATGAAGCTCATCACCGCCCTGATCGTGGCGGCCTTCCTGGCCATCCCCTACTGGAAGGGGAAATACGCCCACGTCAAGGTGCCCGCCGGGAGCGCCAATGCCGGAGCAAAAACAGGAGGGGATCAGGATGCTTGAGATCAAGGAGATCTGGAAGACGTTCAACGCCGGGACGGTCAATGAAAAGCAGGCCCTCCGGGGCGTCAGCCTGACGCTGAAGGACGGTGACTTCTGCACGGTCATCGGCGGCAATGGCGCCGGCAAGTCCACCATGCTCAATGCGGTGGCCGGCACCTTTTCTGTGGACAGCGGCGCCATCGTCATCGACGGGGTGGACGTGACCCGCCTGCCGGAGCACAAGCGGGCCAAATTCATCGGTCGGGTGTTTCAGGACCCTATGATGGGCACCGCCCCCACCATGCAGATCGAGGAAAATCTGGCGCTGGCGGCCCGCCGGGGCCAGCCCCGCGGCCTGGGCTGGGGCATCACCAAGACGGAGCGGGCGGACTACCGGGAGCTGCTGCGGGACCTGGGGCTGGGTCTGGAGGACCGTCTGACCAGCAAGGTGGGGCTCCTCTCCGGCGGCCAGCGCCAGGCGCTGACGCTTCTGATGGCCTCTTTGAAGCGGCCCAAGCTTTTGCTGCTGGACGAGCACACTGCCGCCCTGGACCCCAAGACCGCCGCCAAGGTTCTGGCTCTCTCCGACCGGATCGTGGAGGAAAACGGCCTCACCACCATGATGGTCACTCACAACATGAAGGACGCCATCGTCCACGGCAACCGGCTCATCATGATGTACGACGGCCGTATTGTCATCGACGTGTCCGGCGAGGAGAAGAAGAAGCTCACCGTTCCCGACCTGCTGGCCCTGTTCAGCAAAGTCAGCGGCTCTGACGAAGCCGACGACAAGCTGCTGCTTTCCTGAGCCGCGGAAAACCCGATTCAAACTGCATGTTACTCCCCGGCAGGGCCATCCTGCCGGGGTAGTTCTTGCCCCGGATTTTATCTCTTTAAAGCAACAAAAAAGATTTGTGCAAAATCACGGTTGACATTTCCGCCGCCGCTTCGTATAATGCAAAGCAATCAAGCAAAACCGATGAGCAAGAGGAGTACCTGGTCAGGTCACCTTTCAGAGAGCCGTGGATGGTGGGATCACGGCAGAGAACTTTCCAGCGAATGGACTTGCGAGGGCAGCGCAAACGGCAAAATGCTCAGTAGCGTCTGACGGGGCCCGCACCCGTTATCCGGGCGGCGCGTATGAATGTACGTGGAACGAGCGGGCGCTTTGCGTCAACTTGGGTGGTACCGCAGGATGGTTTCAAGTCTTGTCCCAAATATGGGGCAGGGCTTTTTTTGATTCCCCTGATCGGTCCGGGAAAGGAGTATGGAGATATGAAACACAATACCAGACGATGGCGCGGCCTGTGCTGCAATATCAATTCCCTGAACGGACCCCTTTCAAATATTCTGTATCAAAGATTGGAGAATCTATTATGATGAATCTGCTGAAGAAGCTGGCCGCCTGCGGCCTGTCCCTGACCATGATCCTGTCCCTGGCCGCCTGCGGCGGCACCGATGACACCTCCTCCGGCGAAAGCGGCGGTGAGCCCGTCAAGTATCTGATCGGCATCAGCCAGTACGGCCAGCACGGCTCCCTGGACAACTGCCGGGAGGGTTTCCTCCAGGGCCTGGAGCAGGCCGGTCTGGTGGAGGGCACGGACTTTGAGGTGGACTACCAGAACGCCAACTTCGACGACAACCAGGCTACCCAAATCGGCCAGATGTTTTCCGCCGAGGACGCGGACCTGATGGTGGGCATCGCCACCAACTCCGCCATCGCCTGCTTCAATGCCGCGGAGGACAAGGACATCCCCGTGATCTTCACCGCCATCACCGACCCGGTGGGCGCCCACCTGGACGCGGGCAACATCACCGGCACTTCCGATGCCCTGCCGGTGGAGGGCCAGCTCCAGCTGATCCGGGCCCTGCAGCCGGATGCCGACACCATCGGCATCGTCTACACCACCAGCGAGGCCAACTCCGTCTACTCCATCAGCGTCTATGAGGAGCTGGCAACGGACTACGGCTTCACCATTGACGCGGTGGGCGTCACCTCCCAGGCAGAGGTCACCCAGGCGGTGGATACCTTGCTGTCCCATGGGGTGGACTGCCTGTCCAACCTGACGGACAACAATGTGGTGGGCGTGCTGGGCGCCATTCTGGAGAAGACGGACGAGGCGGGTATCCCTGTCTACGGTTCCGAGGTGGAGCAGGTAAAGCTGGGCTGCGTGGGCGGCGCGGGCCTGGACTACATCCAGCTGGGCATCCAGACCGGCCTGATGGCCGCCAAAGTCCTCACCGGCGAGGCCGCCTGTGAAGACCTGCCCTACGAGACCATCGAAAACTATGGCCTGTATATCAACTCCGACGCGGCGGCCGAGCTGGGCATCACCATTCCCGACGACATCGCCCAGGAGGCCCAGGAGTGCGCGGAATAACATCTGTAACATCCATTACCAAGGAGAACTCTTCATGAAGCTTGTCACCTATCGTCTCAGCGGCGCCGAGTATGTGGGCGCCCTCACCGCCGATGGAAAGGGCGTGCTGCCCCTCCCCGCCGCCGATATGAACACCTTGATCGAAACCATGACCCCTGCCGACCTCCGTTCTGCCGCCGCGGCGGCAGAGCGGGGCGGTGCGGTCCCGCTGTCAGATGTGGAGCTGCTGGCTCCCATCCCCCGCCCCCGGCAGGATGTGGTCTGCCTGGGCATGAACTACCGGGACCACGCGGAGGAATCCGCCCGGTACAGCGCCGATGCCTTCACCAAGAGCAGTACAGCGGCGGTCTACTTCTCCAAGCGGGTCAGCGAGGCCGGGAAGCCCGACGGCGTCATCCCCCGTCACGCGGGCCTTACGGACCGGCTGGACTATGAGGCGGAGCTGGCGGTGGTGCTGGGCAAAGCCGCCCGGGACGTGAAAGCCGCCGATGCGGCAGACTACATCTTCGGCTACACCGTCCTTAACGACGTATCCGCCCGGGACCTGCAGACGGGCCATAAGCAGTGGTATTTCGGCAAGAGTCTGGACGGCTTCACGCCCATGGGCCCCGTGCTGGTCACCGCCGACGAGATCGCCTATCCCCCGGCGCTGGAGATCACCAGCCGGGTCAACGGTGAGCTGCGGCAGAAGTCCAATACCGCTCTGCTGATTACCTCCATCGGGCAGATCCTGGAGGAGCTGACCGGGGGAATGACGCTGCTGCCGGGCACCATCATCGCCACCGGCACCCCGGCGGGAGTGGGCATGGGCTTCGATCCGCCCAGATTCCTCCAGTCCGGCGACACGGTGGAATGCGCCATCGAGGGCATCGGCACCCTCTGCAGCACCGTGATCTGATCTTTTCACAAGGAGGCTTCTCATCTCATGGATGTGATGGAACTGCTGACCAGCACTCTGATCCAGGGGCTGATCTACGCCCTGATCTCCTACGGCGTGTATATCACCTATTCCATTCTGGACTTCCCGGATCTGGGGGTGGATGGCACGTTTCCCCTGGGGGCCGCTGTCACGGCGGTGCTGATGACCAAGGGCGTCGATCCCTGGCTGACCCTGCCCGCCTCCCTGATAGTGGGCGGTCTGGCGGGACTTTTCACCGGTCTGGTCCACGTGAAGCTGAAGGTGCGGAACCTGCTGGCGGGCATCATCACCATGACCGCCCTGTTCTCTGTGAACCTGCAGATCGCCGGGTCCAACCTGACCATCGACCGGGGTACGGACACCATCTTCACCTCTGCCCCGGTGATGGCCCTGTTTGGGGATCTCTCCCTCTCCGGGCGGAAGCTGATTGTGTCCCTGGCGCTGGTCATCGTCATCAAGCTGCTGCTGGACGCCTATTTCCACACGAAGTCCGGCCTGCTGCTGCGGGCTGTGGGCGACAACGCCACCCTGGTGACCACCCTGGCCAAGGACCGAGGCACAGTAAAGATCCTGGGGCTGGTGATCTCCAACGCCCTGGTGGCCTTCGGCGGCTGCATCGTCTGCCACGAAACCCGCAGCTTCTCCGCCACCATGGGTACCGGCCAGCTGGTGTACGGCCTGGCGGCGGTGATTATCGGTGTGTCCATCATACACTTCTACACCGGCACCCGGCTGGCCCGGGGACTGCGGAAGTCCGGGCCCCTCCGCTTCCTGGGTTCCCCCCAGGGCACCACGGCGGTAGTGCTGGGCAGTGTGCTCTACAAGCTGTGCATCCAGGTAGCCATGAGCCTGGGACTGCCCACCAATATGATGAAGCTGATTACGGCTGCACTGTTCCTGCTGGTGCTGGTGCTGTCCGGCCGGAAGGGGGAGGCGATCATCCATGCTTGAAGTACGGGACATCACGAAGATCTACAACCCCGGCACCCTGACGGAGCAGCGGCTGTTCGAGCACTTCTCCCTGACAGTGGAGGAGGGCCAGTTCGTGGCCATCGTGGGCAGCAATGGCAGCGGCAAGACCTCCCTGCTGAACATCATCTGCGGCTCTATCCCCATCGAGGGCGGTGACGTGTTGGTGGGCGGCCGGAGCATCTCCAAGCTGAAGGACTACCAGCGGTACGCCACCATGGGCCGGGTCTACCAGGACCCCGCCGCCGGCACCTGCCCCAACCTCACCATGCTGGAAAATCTGTCCCTGGCGGATAACAAGGGCGGGTCCTACGGCCTGGGCCGGGGCGTCAATAAAAAGCGTATCGACTTCTATCGCCAGCAGCTGGCCTCCCTGGGCCTGGGACTGGAGGATAAGCTGGATGTGCGGATGGGGGCTCTCTCCGGCGGCCAGCGGCAGGCGGTGGCGCTGCTGATGGCCACCATGACGCCCCTGAAATTCCTGATTCTGGACGAGCACACGGCGGCCCTGGACCCCAAGACCGCTGAGGTCATCATGGCCCTGACGGACAGAGTCATCCGTGAAAAGCATTTGACGGCCATGATGGTCACCCATAACCTCCGCTACGCGGTGGAGTATGGAGACCGGATCCTGATGATGAACCGGGGCCGGGTGGTGCTGGACCGGGCCGGAGCGGAAAAGCGGGCCACCTCTATGGACGATATCCTGACCATGTTCAATCAGATCTCTCTGGAGACCGGGAATTGAGGAAAAAAAAGCGGGCATCCTTTGGATGCCCGCCTTTTTACTCCTTTTCCAGCTCATAGCCCATGGCCGTCAGCTCCCGTCGGATCTGCTCCACATGGGCGGCGTCCCGGGTCTCCAGCACCATGGAGACCATGCAGGCTCCCACGTCGGAATGCTGATCCTCCCGGGCATGGTTGATGCTGAGGATGTTGGCGCCGCTGTCCGCCACCACCTTCAAAAGCTGCAGCAGGCTGCCGGGCTTATCCGCCACCTTCGTGCTGATCTCTGCGATCCGCCCAGCCTTGGACAGGCCCTTGGTGATGATCCGGGACAGCGTGGTCACGTCCACATTGCCGCCGGAGACCACGCACACGGTTTTCTTCTCCGACGTGTCCACCTTGCCGAACATCACCGCCGCCACCGGCACGGCGCCGGCGCCCTCCGCCACGGTCTTCTGCCCCTCCATCAGCGCCAGGATGGCGGAGGCGATCTCGTCCTCGCTGACAGTGACCACCTCATCCACATACTGCTGGCACAGGGCAAAGGTCAGATCACCCGGCTTCTTCACCGCGATGCCGTCCGCAATGGTGGACACGCTCCGCAGCTCCGTGGGGCCCCCGGCGTGGCGGGACAGGTACATGGACGCCGCGCCCGCCGCCTGAACGCCCACGATCCGGCAGTCCGGCTTCAGCTGCTTCACCGCAAAGGCGATGCCGCCGATGAGGCCGCCGCCCCCGATGGGCACCACGATCTGCTCCACGTCCGGCAGCTGCTCCAGGATCTCCAGGCCGATGGTGCCCTGGCCGGCGATCACCAGCGGGTCGTTGAAAGGGTGGGCGAAGGTGTAGCCCTGCTCCTTTGTCAGCCGCTCCGCCTCCGCCGCCGCGTCGTCATAGACGCCAGGCACCAGCACCACCTCTGCGCCGTAGCCACGGGTGGCCTCCACCTTGCTGATGGGCGCCCCGGCGGGCATGCAGATCACCGCCTTGATCCCCAGCCGGGATGCGGACAGGGCAATGCCCTGGGCGTGGTTCCCCGCAGAGCAGGCGATGACGCCCCGGGCCGCCTCCTCCGGCGTCAGGCTGCGGATCTTGTTGTAGGCGCCCCGGAGCTTGAAGGCCCCGGTCAGCTGCAGGTTTTCCGCCTTGATGTACACGTTCTCCCCAAATTTCGGGGCCCTGTCCAGCGGTGTCCGCCGGGCGATGCCCCGCAGGGCCTCCTGGGCCTCCCGGACCATATCCAAAGTCAGCATGGACTCCCCTCCCACGTCTTTCTTATGCTTCATTATATCGGCGTGCCCGGCAGAATACAATGCACAACTCCTCCAATGTTTTTCATTCAATGACATCGTTTTTGCAGTTTGTCTTTATAAAAAGGACATCCATATTCTCTCCACGGGCAGCAAGGCGTTCCTCCGCCTGCTGCGGCACGGAAAGTTTTCAATTCATCTCTATACAAATCTTCCGAAAATTGCTATAATGAATCAAATTTTGTCGAAGGAGGAGTGTCCGTGAAACCGCACCGGAAAGCGGCCCCCGCGGAGGCCGCGGCCGCTGGCCGCCAGGAGATGCCCCGCTGTGCCCCCAAGGCGGACAGCGGCCTCTCCTCCGCCCAGGCTCAGGCCCTGGCGGAGGCCGGCTGGGACAACCGCCCGGTGGAGTCTCCCACCAAAAGCGATAAGCAGATCATCCGGGAGAATATCTTCACCTACTTCAACCTGATTTTCGTGGTTCTGGCGGTGTGCCTGCTGCTGGTAGGGGACTGGAAGGACATGACCTTCCTCCTCATCGTGGCAGCCAATGCCGTCATCGGCATCGTCCAGCAGCTGCGCTCCAAACGCACCATTGAGAAGCTGTCCCTCCTCTCCGCCGCGAAGGTGCGGATCATTCGGGACGGAAAGGTCCGGGAGCTGCCGGTGGACCAGCTGGTGCGGGAGGACGTGGTAGAGCTCACCGCCGGCTGCCAGATCCCTGCGGACGGACCGGTCCTCACCGGGCAGGTGCAGGTGAACGAGGCCCTCATCACCGGCGAGGCGGACGCCGTCACCAAGGAGCCTGGGGACCAGCTGCTGTCCGGCAGCTTCGTCATCTCCGGCAAGTGCCGGGCCCGGATGGACCAGGTGGGAGCAGACTCCTACGCCTCCAAGCTGACGCTGGCGGCCAAGAAAGATGACGGCCCCGGCAAAAGCGAGATGATGCGCTCCCTGGACAGCCTGATCCGCTTCATCGGCATCGTGTTGATCCCCATCGGCGCAGCGTTGTTCTACAACCAGTTCGTCAATCAGGATCTGGGCCTGCGGCAGTCCGTGGTCAGCACGGTGGCGGCCCTGATCGGCATGATCCCGGAGGGGCTGTTCCTCCTGACCAGTGTTGCCCTGGCGGTCAGCGTGGTGCGGCTGGCCCAGAATCGGACGCTGATCCACGAGATGAACGCCATCGAGACCCTGGCCCGGGTGGACGTGCTGTGCGTGGACAAGACCGGCACCGTCACCAGTCCTCAAATGCAAGTGCGGGAGGTGGTGCCCCTGGACCCGGAGTCCTGTTCCGACACGGACATCACCGACATTCTGGGTGCCTTTTACCGGGTGCTGGATCCGGATAACGACACGGCGAAGGCCATCGCGGACAAGTTTCCCCGGGGGCCCGGCTGGCCGGACCGGGGAGCCGTGCCCTTCACCTCCGCCACCAAGTGGAGCGCTGTGAATTTCCTGGACCGGGGGGCTTATGTGGTGGGCGCACCGGAGTATATCCTGGGGCAGGACTTCGCCGCCCTGGAAAAGCGTACTGCCCCCTACGCCGCCCAGGGCTGCCGGGTACTGCAGCAGGCCCAGTGCGACGGGGCGGAGATCGGGCGCCTCCACTGCGTGGTGAACCCCCTGGCCCTGCTGGTGCTGGAGAATCCCATCCGCCCCAACGCTCCCAAAGTCTTCGATTACTTCCACACCCAGGGCGTGGATGTGAAGGTCATCTCCGGCGACAACCCGGTGACCGTCTCCGCTGTGGCGGCCCAGGCAGGCATCCGGAACGCAGAGCAGTGGGTGGACGCCCGGGAGCTCCAGACGGATCAAGACATCGCCGCGGCCGTGCGGGAGTACACTGTGTTTGGCCGAGTGGTCCCCAACCAGAAGCGGAAGATCGTCCGGGCCCTCCAGAGCCAGGGCCACACGGTGGCCATGACCGGCGACGGCGTGAATGACGTGCTGGCATTGAAGGACGCCGACTGCGGCGTGGCCATGGCCTCCGGCGCGGATGCCGCCTGCCAGGTGGCCCAGCTGGTGCTGCTGGACAGTGACTTTGCCGCCATGCCCAAGGTGGTGGCGGAGGGCCGCCGGGTCATCAACAATATCCAGCGGGCCTCGGCATTGTACCTGGTGAAGAACATTCTGTCCTTCTTTCTGGCCCTCATCACCCTGTTCGCCGCCTTCCCCTATCCCTTTGTTCCCATCCAGCTGACGCTGATCTCCGCCCTGACCATCGGCGTGCCCTCCTTCTTCCTGGCGCTGGAGCCCAACCACGACCTGGTGAAGGGCAAGTTCCTCCACAATGTGCTGCGGCGGGCTTTTCCCGGCGGTCTCACAGCCATCTTCGTCATCCTCTTTGCGGAGCTGTTCGTCTACACCTTCGACCTGACGCTGGCAGAGCTCTCCACCATCTGCGTGATCCTGATGGCGGTAAACGGTCTCATGGTGATCTACTACGCTGCCCGACCCCTGGATGCCAAGCGGCTGGTGCTGCTGGTGGCCATGAGTGCGGCCATGTTCGTGGCGGTGGTGTTCTATGGGGCGTTCTTCTCTCTCTCCTCCCTGTCCTTTGCAGCCTGGCTGGTGCTGATCGTGCTGGTGCTGCTGGTGGTGCCCATCCAGATGGGCCTGGAGTGGTGCTTTGACCGCTGCACCACGGCCCTGGACCGCCGCCGGGAGCGGCTGGCAAAGCGCCGCCGCGCTCCCCGCAGACCCCGGCCGGCGCACCGCTCCCGGCGCCGTCGGTGATCTTTCCCACGCCAAATAGAGCGGACCGCGGAAAACCACGGTCCGCTTTCTTCATTGGGTCAGCAGGCGGAGCATCTCCTCCGCCGGGTCCACCAGCGGCAGCCCTGTCCGGGCCGCCAGGGCCTCCTTAAAATAGGGGAAGTGCGTGCAGCCCAGCACCAGCGCCTCCATCCCGCCGTCGGCAAACCACGCTGCCAGCGCCGCCAGACGGTGGCGTTCCACCAGCTCCTCCGGCGGCATCCCCGCCTCCACGGCCAGCACCACCGGCAGCGCACAGGCCCCCAGCAGATCCAGGGCGGGATTGGCCTCCAGCAATACCTTCTCGATGCCGGAGAGTCCCTGGGCGTTGGCGGCGATGACCCCCAGCGCCCGGTAGCGGGGCGCCAGCCGCCGGTACACGTCCAGCGGCGTCACGATCCGCATCCCCGTCTCCTCCGCAAGCCCCGGGAAATCCACTGCCGCAGACAGGGAGTTGCAGTAGACGAAAGCCCGCCGACAGCCCTGGGCCATGGCGCCCCTCAGCACCGCCAGGGCCTGGCGGCGCTTGTCCGCTGCCGGGGCGTGCTGAAAGGCCGTCTGCTCCCTGGGTCCCCGGGAGAGGGGAAACGGCACGCCCGGCAGCCCCCGTTCCTCCAGGTATGCCACGCCCATCCGGGTGTCCACCGGTGTGCCGGCCAATACAGCAATGGGTCCGTTCATGGCGATCCTCCTCTCCTCATCCCAGCTTCCGCGGAAAGTTGCCGAATACCCGGACGCCCTCCTGCACAGTCAAAAATGCGTGGGGGTCCACAGAGTGCACCATGTGGAGCAGCTCCTCGATCTCATATTTGGAGAGGCACACGCACAACACACGGACATCGTCCTTGGTGTAGGCGCCCACGCCGTCCCAGTAGGTCACGCTCCGCCCTAGCTGTTTGATAATGAAGTCCGCCAGGACGCTCTCGTCCTCCCGCGTGAAAATCAGGGCCTGAACGGTGACATTCTGCTGGTGCATCCTGTCCAGGATCATGGAGTTTGCGAAGTTGTAAATCACGGAGTAAATGGCGACCTCCGGGTCAAACAGGATCAGGATGGCCGTATAAAGCAGGGCATTGAAGCCCAGCGCAAATTTACCCACCGTAAAAGCGCTGTCCCGCTTGCTCATGATGAGTCCCAGCACGTCCAGCCCGCCGCCGCTGCCGCCGCAGGTGAGGACGATTCCGCTGCCGATCCCGGTGAGGATGCCGCCCAGCAGGCAGGCCGTCAGATAGTCATCCACAATGGGCTGCGTGGGAATGGGAATGATGCTGTAAAAAACAGAGTAGGATACCGTACAGATGATGGTCCGCACCGCCAGTCCCCTGCCCAGGTTCCGATACCCGATCATGAGCAGCGGGATGTTCAGCAGAAAATAGAGGACGCCTGCGATGTCGTAGGCCCCGAAGCTCACGCCCAGGAAGTCCTGCAGCAGCGTTCGCACCAGTTGGCAGAAGCCCAGCAGGCCGCCGGTGTACAGGCTCAGGGGGACAATGAAGAGATTCAGCGCCGCGGCCGCGATCAGCTCGCCCAGCACGGCGAGCACCAGCCGCAGGATTCGGTTGTGCAGGGTAGTGTACAGCATGGGTAAAACCTCCCTTGGGAGTGCAGCTCCCTTCTGCGGATATCCATGGTCCCTCTTTGATACCGATTATACGGTGTATCCCGCAAAACCTCAAGAGGGAAAATTACAGGGCGTACCGCAGGCAGCGGTACAGCCGCTGTTTAGCCCGCTTCACCGTGCGGGAGACGGTGGAGCGGTTCACCCCCAGCTTTTGAGCAATCTGGGACATTTTCAGTCCCCGGTCGTAATAGAGGAACACCATCTCCCGCTGCCGGGGCGTCAGCTCCTGCTCCCGGGCCCGGCGCAGGCCGCGCCGCAGCCGCTCCAGCTGCTCACTGTTATCCTCCGCATGGTCCCGCAGCCAGACGGTCATGTCCCCGATCCACTCGCTGCTGCGGGCGTCAAAGCGTGTATCTCTCATGTCTGTGATAGCTCCTGTCGTAATAATGGGCCGTCAGCGCCGCCAGCTCCCGGGTCTCCTGCAGCAGCGGCGTCAGCTCTGTGATCCGCCGCCGCAGAAGGCGGCGGTCCTCCTCGTCCTTCAGCTCCCGCGCCGCCTGCCGCAGCTCGCCGATCCGCCGCCGCAGGGCGGCCGCGCTCTCCGCGTAGAGGGCGGACATCTCCAGCAGCGTCATGGCGCCGCCTCCCTTCCCCGCACCTGGCGGAAGGGAGCCAGCTCCGCCCGGGCGAACACCGGGAGGCAGGCCCCACATACGCTGCTGCCGTTGCAGTACCAGTAGTCCTCTCCCTCTGTGATCTCCAGCCCGCAGAGCGAGCAGCGCAGCGTCCGCCGTCGGCGGGTATGTTCCTTTGTTTCCAAATGCGATGCTCCTTTCCTGTATACAGATCCCGGCAAGTCTCATGTGCCCCGCCGGCAAAATGAAAAAAACGGGTGGAAAAGCAAAAATTTTCTGTTGACAAACAGGCGCTTATCTGGTAAGATAAATTCTGCTGTTGGAACTGCTGGTGTAGCTCAGCTGGTAGAGCAGCTGATTTGTAATCAGCAGGTCGGGGGTTCGAATCCGTCCACCAGCTCCAGTTTTAATATGGGGGAATTCCAGAGCGGTCAAATGGGGCAGACTGTAAATCTGTTGCCTTCGGCTTCGGTGGTTCGAATCCACCTTCCCCCACCAAAAAGGTGCCTGCAATCGCGGGCGCTTTTTTCATTTTGATAAACAAGATACTTGTAAATTTTTATTTATTTTACAAGTATCTTGTTTACAGCTATACAGTAACACAAGTTTTTTTGAAAGTCAAGTATAATTTTACAAGTTTCTTGTAAAATTGGATTGACAGCTTCCTTGAAATCCGATAGGATACTGTCAAGAACATCGGAAAGGATGGGATCCATGGCATTTGGAGACCGGATCAAAGCCCGTCGGGAGGAGCTGGCTCTCTCCCGCCCCCAGCTGGCGGATCGGCTGGGCGTCACACCGTCCACTGTCAGCAACTACGAGACCGGTGTCAGCTTCCCTAAGGAGGAGATGATGCTCCGGCTGTTCGACTGTCTGGAGACGGACCCCAACACCTTGTTTCAGGACAGCTTTCGCCGCGGCGCGGACGTCCTGACTCAGCGGGAGCGGCAGCTGCTGGAGCAGTATCGCTCCCTCTCTCCCCTGGGGCGGGAGAGCGTCCAGACGATGGTGGAGGCGCTGCGGGCCTGTCAGCAGGAATCCGCAGCCCCGGAGCAGGAGCCCCGGGTCATTCCCCTGTACCGGACCCCTGCGGCGGCCGGTTATGCGGCGCCGGTGTTCGGCGAGGATTTCGACTACCTCCAGGTCACAGACGGCGTGCCTCAGGCCGCAGAGTTTGCCGTGCGTATCCAGGGGGACTCCATGGTCCCCTACATCCCGGACGGCTCCGTGGTCTATGTGAATCGCGATCCCCTGAAGGCCGGGGACGTGGGGATCTTCTGCGTGGACGGGGATATCTTCTGCAAGCAGTATTACAAGGATCCCGCCGGAACGGTGTATCTTTTCTCCCTAAACCGGGCGCGGGCCGATGCGGACGTGGTACTCACCGCCGGCAGCGGCCGGACGCTCGCCTGCTTCGGCCGGGTGATCCTCCACGCGCTGCCGCTGCCGGGGCGGACGTAACAGAGAGCCGGGGGGCGGCCCCGCGGGGGCCCCCGCGCGGGGTTGGGAGGGGTACAAACATA